>CAYOTG010000099.1:0-4545 GCA_964406825.1 uncultured bacterium | reverse complement strand
CTTCTGTTGCACGTTCAGGTATTTATACTTTAAATAAAGTGCCTAATCTTCGTGATACAAGAACAATGATTAAGCTTATTGAAACAATTGGGGCAAAAGTTCAAAAAAATAAAAACCAAGTTATTATTGATACTAGAGACTGTAATCATCCAGAAGCTCCTTATGCTTTAGTTAAAACTATGAGAGCATCTTTTTATGTATTAGGTCCTTTATTATCAAGATTTAATACTGCGAAAGTTTCCCTTCCTGGTGGATGTGCCTGGGGACCTAGACCTGTTGATTATCATATAAAAGCATTTAAAAAAATGGGTGCATCAATAACACTAGATAAAGGATATATTAAAGCAGATGGAAAATTAAAGGGTGCCATTATAGATTTCAAGGTTTCAAGTGTTGGTGCAACTGGCAATGTATTAATGGGATGTGTAAATATTAATGAAGAGGTTGTTATTAATAATGCTGCAAGAGAACCTGAGATTGTTGATTTATGCCATTTTTTGATTAAAATGGGGGTTACTATTGATGGTCTTGGAACATCGACATTAAGAATAAAAGGGCATAGTAGTAATGAGGATATTCAAATTACTCATGATATCATACCTGATCGAATTGAAGCAGGAACGTTTATTATGGCTGCAGTAATTACCAAGAGTAAAATAACTTTAAATAATATTAATATTCATCATATAGAATCTATTCTCATCAATCTACAGAAGGTTGGTTTAAAAATATCTGAAAAATCAGAAACATCAATAACTGTATATCATGATGATGAGATTAAACCTCTGAATATAAAAACAGATGTTTATCCAGGCTTTCCAACAGATATGCAGCCGCAATGGATTGCATTAATGACTTTATCTGAAGGGGAATCAACGATAGAGGATACAATATATCATGATAGATTTTCTCATATCCCTGAACTGATTAGACTCGGAGCAAAGATATCTTTAAATGAAAATTTAGCAACAGTCTCAGGAGTTAAAAAATTAGTGAGTGCAGATGTAATGTGTACTGATTTAAGAGCTGGAGCAGCACTGGTATTGGCATCTCTAACATCATATGGTACTACATATATAAGCAGAATATATCATGTAGATAGAGGATATGAGGACTTTGAAGATAAATTGGAATCATTAGGCGTTAATATTAAAAGAATCAGGCTAAATCTAGATTGAAATATCTTGTTACAAAAATAGTGTATAAAATATTTGTATTTAATAAATAATTCTCATAAGTTTTACTAGAGTTATTTGAACGTATAATAAAAAGGAGTATTAAAAATGAAAAAGATATTAGTTTTAACAACAAGTTTAGCTTTATTTAGTTTTGCAACTGCTTCTGAAGCTGTTGTAAAATTAGAAAAAGTAAGTAATAATGGATTTAATATAGCTTTAGATTCTGATAGTGATGTTTACGGATTACAGTTTGATTTAGTTTGTAATTCTAAAATAACTGAGTCATCAGTTACGCATGCATTCTCATCTAGTGATGTTAGATCTAACATGAGTGTTTATAGTAGATTAAGAGATGATGGATCAGTTAGAGTAATAATGTTTGATTTATCAGGACAGTCAATTGTATCATCTAATAATATTGAAGAAGTCCTTAATTTGCAAATAGATGCTAAAGATTGCACTTGTGATAATATCGTAGTAGCTGGTGAGCATGGAGAGTCTTTAGAAGCTTCAACAACATCATCTATTGGAGAATTACCACAAGAAAGTAAAATTACATCTAACTATCCAAACCCATTTAATCCTGTTACAAATATTGTTTTTGATTTAGCAGAAGTAAATGCAGGTAATGTTGAAATTTCTGTATATGATATTCAAGGAAGAAAAGTTGAAGTTCTTCATAATGGTTGGTTAGATGCAGGAACTGGATATGAGTTTACATGGAATGCTAGTGCAGTAGCTAGTGGAAAGTATTTTGCTGTTATATCAGCTCCTAATGGATTTACTGATACAGTAAATATGACTCTAATTAAATAAGTTTGTTTGTTTAATACTTCTTTTAAAGCCCCTGTTTTTTGAAACAGGGGCTTTTTTTTTATACGTAAAACAAAATTAATTATTTAAATTAATATTATGTCATTAAGAATTGTTATTGTTGGTGCGGGGCAAGTGGGTTATAATCTATCAAAATCTTTAGCTAAAGAAGACTATGCTATAACAGTTGTAGATATAGATGAAAAAAAATGTCTTAAAGTCAAAAATGCCATAGATGCAAAAGTTGTTTTAGGTAATGGTGCATCTCAAAGAACTTTACAACAAATTGATATGACAAATATCGATTATTTTCTAGCTTTAACTTCTTTAGATGAAATCAATTTAATTGCTTCTAAAACAGCAAAAACACTAGGGGCAAAAAAAGTTATTGCACGATTAAGAAGTACGGAATTCAGTCATAAAGATGCAATTTTATCTCCAGATCATTTTGAAATCGACCATGTCTCATATCCAGAAAAAGCAGCTCAAAAAGAAATTGAAAAATTAATAAGAAGAACGTCTGCTGTAGAAGTTATAACTTTTAATAATGATCAAATAACTTTATTGGGTATAAAGCTTGAGACATCTTCACCATTAGTTGGACGTTCAGTAAAAAATGTTAAGATTTCCAACCCTTTTATTAATCATCAAACAGCAGTTATTTACAGAGAAGATTCGAGTTTTATTCCTCATGCTAATACGATTTATAATAAAGATGATGTTGTTTATTTTGTATCAAGGACAGAGGATGTCGATCCTATTCAACAATTAGCAGGAAAACCAGCGTTTAATGTAGAAAATATTATGATTGTCGGTGCTGGGAAAATAGGAAGATTATTATCGAAATCATTACAGTATGATTACAACTTAAAGCTTATTGAAAAATCATCAGAAAAAGCGGAAAAATATAATGCATCATTATCTAATACCTTAATGTTAATTGGTAATGCCTTAGATCCAGAATTTTTAGAATCTGAAAATGTCTATGATATGGATTGTTTAATTGCAGCAACAGAAGATGAGCAAACGAATATAATGTGTAGTCTGCTTGCTAAAGATTATGGAGTGAAACAGGTTATAGTTCATATTTCTACTACAAATTATATAAAACCAATTAGAAGAATGGGTATTGATGCTATTGTAAGTAAAAATGTTTCAGCGGTAAATGAGGTATTAAAATTCATACATACAGATCAACAAGAAATAGAAATTTCAAGGTTTGAAGATATAGATATAGATTCTATAGAATTAGAAGTTATGCCTGATTGTAAGTTTTTAAGAAAAAAATATACTTTAGATGATTTGCCTGATACGATATGTCTTGGTGCAATTATAAGGAATGATAAAATCATTATCCCTAATAAGAAAACTAGTATTAAAAAAACTGATAAATTGCTAATTTTCTTAAAACCTGAATATATTTCAAAAGTTGAAAATATTTTTCAATAAATGTTAAAAGCAAAAAATTTAAATATCATAGGTGCCTTAATGTTTTTTTTAGGCCTATCTATGATTCCAAGTTCCTTGTGGTCTTTTTTTTCATCTACCTCTTATTCTTATTCAGATAAAGAGTTTTATGATTTTTTAGCTATAATCAAATCATCCTTTATATCAATTATAATTGGATTATTCTTGTTTTTATTAACAAAATATAGAAGGAGTAATAATGCTAAAAATTTAAACTCAAAAGATGGTTTTGTGATTGTCACATTGGGTTGGATAGCTATTGCAGTTTTTGGTGCCCTCCCGTTTTATTTTTCAAGTACACCTTTATCCTTTACAAATGCATTTTTTGAATCTATCTCAGGTTTTACAACTACAGGAGCAAGTATTCTTGGAGATGCTTCTACATATCAAATTGAAGAGTTATCTAAAGGAATATTATTTTGGAGAAGTTTTACTCATTTTATAGGAGGTATGGGTATTATTGTATTCAGTATAGCTATTTTGCCTATGTTGGGTATTGGTGGAGTTCAGTTATTTCGTGCTGAAGTAGCAGGACCTGTAGCAGAAAAAATTACTCCTAGAGTTAAGCAGACAGCCAAATTATTGTGGGGTATATATGTAGGGTTTGTTTTATTACAAACACTGATTTTAAAGTTTGAAGGAATGTCATGGTTCGATTCTTTATGTCATTCCTTTGGTACAATGGCAACAGGAGGTTTTTCTACTAAAACTGCAAGTATAGCTGCCTTCAATTCTTCTCTTATAGAAATTACAATTATTATTTTTATGTTTATTGCAGCAACTAGTTTTTCATTGCACTATTTGTTTCTAGCTAAACGTAAGTTTGATTATTTTAAAGATGAAGAGTTTAGAGTATATTTTTTTATTATATGCCTAGTATCACTTATCTTATTCTTAGATATTAATTTTAATGGTATATATACATGGTCATTAAATTCAGTTAAAGATTCTCTATTTACAACCACATCATTGGTTACAACCACAGGATTTGGAACGGTTGATTTTGAGACATTTCCCAATTTATCGAAAATATGTATTTTTTTCTTATTTTTTATAGGTGGTACTGCTGGATCAACAACGGGAGGAA
>CAYOTG010000098.1:2561-4566 GCA_964406825.1 uncultured bacterium | reverse complement strand
TCCTAATCCAGAATATAGAGAAGTATTACATTTGATTCGTAAGAAAATGGATCCACCTAATTAATGATTATCCTGTTATATCTTCTCCACCATCAACTCTAATTATATTCCCAGTCATCCAACTAGATTCATATGATGATAGTAGTTGAACAATTTCCCCAATATCTTCAGGGGTAGTTAATCTTTTATGAGGATTATTTTGTAATGCATTCTTAATCATTTGTTCTGATCCTGGAATTTTTCTTAATGCAGGCGTATCTGTAACTCCTGCTTGAATTGCATTAACGGCAACTTTAGCGTGTGCTAGCTCAATACTGAGTTGTCTACATACTGATTCAATTCCAGCTTTAGCTAAGCTTACAGCTCCATAACTCTTCCAATTTTTTCTTCCACCAGAACTGGTCATTGCAATAATATGACTTCCAGCCTTCAATAAATTATTTTTATAAAGCTCTTGAGACCAATATATTAAACTATTACACATAACATCCAGAGTCATATCAATATTCTTTTTATTAAGTCCCTTATTATCTTCTGTAATCATATTTTTAAGTGTTCCAAACGCTATAGAATGAATTAGCATTTTAATTCTAATATTATCTTTTGCTTGTAATTCATCAACAATTTCTTTGATATTTTGCTCATTAGCTGCATTAGCTTTTTTATAAATTACTTTCACTCCATATTTTGATAAATCATTAATTAATTCATCTATATGCGACTGTTTTTTTCTCAAATATAATCCATAAATATTCATTCCCTTTTCAGCTAATGCTTTAGCACAAGCGGCTCCAATGCCACTAGAAGCTCCTAATATTAATGCCCAATCATTCATATTATAATCCTTTTATAATTCAAAGTATAATTCTTATTATAAAATACTGATTATTCATGATATAATTCAAATATTAGTAAATAACTAAATAAATAATATGAAAGTTGGAATTATAGGTCTTCCCAATGTGGGGAAATCCACTATTTTTAATGCATTAACAGCTTCAGATATACCTGCAAATAATTATCCGTTTTGCACTATTGAGCCTAATGTAGGGATTGTTCCTGTCCCAGATATTCGATTAGAAGAAATTAATCAATATATTAAATCTGATAATATAGTTCCTACTGTTATAGAATTTGTTGATATTGCAGGACTGGTTAAAGGTGCCAGCCAAGGAGAGGGTTTGGGAAATAAATTTTTATCTCATATCAGGAATGTTGATGCGATTATTCATGTGGTAAGAGGGTTTGATAATAATGATATTACACACGTTGAAGGAAGCCTTAGCCCATTAAGAGATGTACAGATTATTGAAACGGAATTATTACTTAAAGATTTAGAAAAACTAAATAATAGATTAGTTAAAATTCAAAAAATTAGTAAATCCGGTGATAAAGCAGCTATACAAGAGGTTGGGTTATTACAAAAAGCTATTGAAAAATTAAATAATGGAGAATTATTAAATAATTTTTCAGGGAATGAATCAGATAATAAAATAATTAAGTCTTGGTTTCTTTTAACAGGGAAACCCATGATATATTTATGCAATGTTGATGAAGAGAGTTTGCAGAATTCTACACCATCTCAATATTATCAAGATTTAAAATTATACGCAGAGAAAAATAATATAACATGTTTGCAGTTATGTGGTAGTATAGAAATGGAAATCTCAAAAATAAATGATGCAAATGATAAAAAAGATTTTCTCGAAATTTATAATTTAAATGAGCCTGGACTCTATAGGCTTATTTCTTTAGCATATAAACACTTAGGTTTAATAACATTTTTTACAGCTGGAGAACAAGAAATCCGTGCTTGGACAATTCATAACAATTCTTTTGCTCCTCAGGCAGCTGGAGTAATTCATACAGATTTTGAGAGAGGCTTTATTAAGGCCGAAGTATATCACATTAATGATTTAATAGAATATAAAACAGAATTATCTCTAAAAGATAATGGCAAAATCCGTCAAGAAGGGAAAGATTATTTAGTGAAAGATGGAGATGT
>CAYOTG010000098.1:0-2461 GCA_964406825.1 uncultured bacterium | reverse complement strand
CAGTAATAATATCCACATTATCTCGAATAGACACTTGGTCATTTTTAGAGTGGATAATTAGAATTGGGGACTTGATTTTATTTAATCTCTTTTTAACATAAAGATTCATTTTTCTAAATTCTTCTAATGCTATTAAAGGGTATGACTGATATCCATAAAAAATTAAAGAATCTCGGATTGATTTTGGAAAAGTGAGATTTTTTGGCCTAGTTTTTAGTATTCTACATAATAATCTATTTAGATAATTGGTATGAAAATTTAATTTAAATTTTAAAACTACTCCACCAACAATTGTACCTGTTACAGGGAATAAAGAAGATAAATATAATGCAATAACCCCTCCCATGCTACATCCAACAACAAAGACTTTATCAGATGTAGAACATAGTTTAGCAAATTCTATTTTTGAATAATCTAACCAATTTTGATATTTGGTTTTATTGCAATCTTCAAGTGTCGTTCCATGACCGGGTAAATTATTTAACACCACATGATATTCTTGATCAGCAAACTGTTTTGCTAATTGTTTTAATTCATATGTTGTACTAGAAAATCCATGTATTAAATAAATGCCAATTTTACTATTGGGATTAAATTCATAATTATTAGTATCAAATTGCATGGTTTTATTCATATTGCCAGTTTGATAGATTTTAAATATTTAAGATTTATAATATGGAATGATATAAAATATAGAAGATATTTATTAATCATATCTAAAATAATCTCATCCTTGGTTTCTAGTTGTTCAATGTCATCAATATGAGTATTAGATAAAGATTGAATAACACTGAAATGTTTATTTGTAAACTGTATATTAGATTTTTTATTATTACAGTTTGTACATACCAGTTGTCCAATACTCCAATCATATGTAGAGTTGATTAATTTTTGATTACATATGTTACAAAAATCAATTATTGGTTGATATCCAATATATTTTAATAATTGAAGCTTAAAAAATATGCCATATAAAATAATATTTTTATAATTGCAGCGATTAATTTTATCCATTGTACTTTTTACCAATCGGAAAATGATTGCATTAGGATTTTCAATTTTACATATTTGATTCATAATATCTAAAACCTGATAGCTTGCTATAATTTTTTTATAATCATTATGAGTTAAGAAGAAATGGGTATTAATCGTTGCTTCTTTTAGAAGTTGGATATTTCGTTTTGGTTTATAATAATAATGTAAATCTATAAATTGTAGCGGACGAAGAACAGCTCTAGCTTGATTTTTAGGTGTTCTAGCTCCTTTGGCAATAATGCTAAGTCGTCCATATTTCTTAGTAAATAAATTACAAATAAGACTGGTATCACCATAGAGATGACGACTAAGAATTAAGGCTTCAGTTGCATAAATCATTAATATGCTTTTGCAAAAACAACTTGATATTTTGCTTTCTTAGAAGAATAAATACAGGTTAGATTTTTTATATTCTGTTCCATGGGAATACATCGAATAGTTGCGTTAGTATCTGCTTTAATTTTCATTTCTGTTTCAGAATCTCCATCCCATCCACAATCAATAAAAGCCCCTGTATTTATTAGTGTTTTAAATTCTTCATAATCAGTCACTTTATGCGTATTGGCTTCTTGGAACTTAAATGCTTCTTGGAATAGAAAATCTTGTATTTCTTGTAGAATTTTTGAAACTTTTGGAGTTATGATTTTGATTTGGTCAACAATTTTTTCTGATGTATCTCGTCTCACCAAGGTGATATTCCCTTGAGATAGATCACGTTGTCCCACTTCAATTCTAATAGGGACCCCCTTCATTTCCCATTCATTAAATTTATATCCAGGAGACACTTTTTCTCTATCATCCCATTTATATCTGATTTGATTTTGTATACAATATTCAAACATTGGAGACAAATATTTTTTAATGTTATTAAGTTCATCTTCTGTTTTAGAAATTGGAACAAATACAATTTGTATAGGAGCAATATTAGGAGGTAATCTCAAACCTTTATCATCACCATGTACCATAATAAGAGCACCGATTAACCGTGTGCTAACACCCCAGCTAGTAGCGTACACGTATTTTTCAGTATTATCAGTATCTTGAAATTTAACATCAAATGCTTTTGCAAAATTTTGTCCTAAATAATGTGATGTTCCTGCCTGTAAAGCACGCTTGTCTCCCATCATAGCTTCAATGCAATAGGTAGTCTCAGCGCCAGCAAATTTTTCGGCATCTGTTTTCATCCCACAGAGAACAGGAATCCCTAAAACATTTTCTACAACATCTTTATAAATATCAAGAATTTTCAGAGTTTCTTCTTTTGCTTCACTTGCGCTACTATGAGCAGTATGACCTTCTTGCCATAAAAACTCAGTGGTTCTTAAAAATAGTCGTGTGCGCATTTCCCATCTTACCACAATGGACCACTGATTAATAAGAATAGGTAAATCTCTGTGAGAATTAATCAATTTTTTATACATTGACC
>CAYOTG010000097.1:0-4621 GCA_964406825.1 uncultured bacterium | reverse complement strand
TCTTTTTCTATGGATTCTAAGCTAGCTAAACGTATAGAATCAGAAGTTTGGCGAGACTTTTCTCTTTGTCTTGCTTGATTTTCCCATTCTGTACGGGCATCTTCAGAAAGAGCTAACTGGTTCTCTAATTGATCAAATTTCCAGTTTAAAATTTGCTGTTCTGCGCTTCTTTTATCTGCTTCTAATTCTTCTATTTTTTTTAATAATTCTTGATACGATGAAGATGAACCGCTCGCTGACATATTCATTGTTTCAAATCTAACGCAGTCATCACAATCTTTAATTTCTGGAATAGATTCTTTAACCAACGCCTGAATATTTTGTTGCATTGCTCCGGTAGCTATTGAAGATTCTAAATAAATTGCAATATCTAATCCATATAATAAATATTTATCAGTTGAGTATTTATAAGTATTCCCTGTTGTTTCTTTAATGTTTTGTGGAACCGTTGGTAACAGGCCAGGAATAGCGCTGTATCGTTGCCCATTATTTGATGCATCCTCTTCACCACCAGATAAAGAAAAAGCTTTTAAATCCATACGGGCATTAACAATAATGACATATTGTGACTGCTGTAACAATTTATTAATTGTTACATTAACTTTATCTCGTATTGCATTCTCAACATTAATTTTTTGAGTAATCAATTCAACATTTTGTGAAAATAAAAATGTAGTGGAAATAAATAAACACTGGATAAATAATTTTTGTATTTGATTCATACTATCTCCCAATAGATTTAATTGTTACTGAATACTATTTTAATTCGCCTATTTGATTTTTTTTGTTCTGGCGTTTTATTGTTTTCTGCTATTGCTAATGAATCCACTTTCCCGCTTCGAACATCATACCACGAAAAACTTGCGGGCCATCTATCAGCATATCCTGACGCCTGTAATTTACCAGAATTTACACCAATATCAATCAAATATTTTACAACTTTTGATGCTCTTGCTGATGATAATTCCCAATTTGTTGGGAAAATTGGTTTCAATGCTTTCGGAATTTTATCAGAATCTGTATGTCCTTCTACAATAATCAATCTATAGTCATCGGCTTGAGCAAAGACTTTTTCTGATGCCTGGTTTAATATATCAGCTAAGGTTTTATGGAGAATTGTACTGCCTGACTCAAAACAAATATCTCCATCTATTTCTAATGTGACCCCTCTTGGATCTCGCGATACTTTTGCCTTTTCTCCAATGTTTAAGTCTTCAATAATCTCTTCAAATTCTTCGGTTACTGCATTAAAAGATTTGAGTTTTGGCTGATCTCCCATACCATCTTTCATTTGAGAAATTTTAACAGGATCGGGTGAAGAAAGAGAAAAAAGTAATACAAAAAATGCAAAAAGCAACGTCATCATATCAGCATATGTCAAAAGCCACGATTGCTCCTCTTTTATGCTACCTGTGGCTTCATCTACTACTTGTTCAACTTCGTTTTTATTCATCGTCTTTAAAGTGTTTTAAACGCAATTCAGTTGGAATATATGCTGTTAATTTATCTTTAACATCTAAGGGATGTTTTTTCTGGTGTAATAAACAAATTCCTTCAATCATTAATTGATAAGCTTGAACATTTTCTTTATTTCTAGATTTAATTTTTTCCGCGAATGGATTAAAAATCAAGTTGGCTAAAATTGTGCCATAAAAGGTGGTAATCAATGCAACCCCCATAGCTGGACCAATACCATCTATACCGCCTCCGCCTCCACCATCAGATTTTCCCATACCAAATAACATAAATACTAATCCTATAAGAGTTCCTACCATACCAAATGCTGGGGCATAAGATCCCATTGTTTTCATTAATTCTGATTCATGTAACTCACGTTTATATCGAAATGCCTCGCGTTGTTCAAGAATGTCTCGCATATCCTCTAGCTTCATCCCTTGAGTGACAAATGTCACACCATCTTGAATAAATGGATTTTTAATATTGGGTAATTCTTTTTCTAGTTCTCCAGGACCCTTCCTGTTAATGTCTGCCAAATCTATAAGTGTTTGAACTAATTCCTCGGTTTTGAATTTGGGCTTTGTAAATGCAAATTTAATAATCCCTAAAACCCTTGTCACTTCGTTTAGCCTAAAAGCAACGGCAGTTGCTGCAACCGTTCCACCTAAAACAATCATCATGCTAGAAGCACTCCAAAATTTTAACATCGAAATTCCACCAGCAGATGCTTCTATAAACATTGATGCCATTACTAAGGCTGTTCCTATTATTAGTCCTAAAATTGTGGCTAAATCCATTTATACTCCTTGTTTAATTTATTCCGGCAATATGACTGTTTTTAAATCTTTATTATCTTGCAAACTTATTAATACAGCACGAACTTCTTCATATTCCGGATCTAATGTTAAGGCAATGTTCCAGTTTACTGTTGCCCTTTGTTCATCTCCTAATCGATAATAGATAGTGCCTTTTCTTGCATAAGCTATAGCTAAATCAGGGAATAATGCAATTGCCTTATCTGTTTCTTCTAGTGCATCATTATAATTTTGTGTATAATAATAAGCTAAAGATTGAGAAAGATGTTTCATGGCTTGATTTAAATTTAATTGGACTATCTTATCATCCAATAGAACCATGCTTAAAGAATCTTTTAAATAGTTAATGTGCTGATTAAGCGATTGATTAATTGATTTAAGATTCTCTTTGTCTTGAATCTGTTGAACCAGTGAATCTTCTAAGGCATTAATTAAAACTGTTGCGTGTCTTACCAAGGAGTCCACTGATTCATCATATGGAATTTGGTTATATATACTTGATAACTCATTCACTGAGCTTTTAACTTTTTTATATTTTAGTTTAGGTATATTCATTTGAATTCCTATACCCAGTGCTGGAGAATCAGATAATATTGTTCCATTTTCATTCCATTCTCCAAATTTGGATATCTCTCCAAAATTTGTAACCGCTACATTGATTGTCCAGGCAGGATTTAGCGGAATGGCAGCCCCTACATTTAATCCACCTCCATCATATTCTAATAAAAAATCTAATCCCCCTTTATTTTTCATAATTGGCGTTTTTAATTTAAACCCTAAAAAAAATGGAACTTCATCTGTATTAAGATTTGACTCTGTATAGTTATGGGAATCAGATGTTAAAGATCCTGTTCCAAAACCTAAGGCAGATTCTAGCGTATAGTTATTTTTAAGATTTTGAATATAACTAAATGAGGTGAATAATGAAACCCGATGTGGAGATTCAGCGGTATACAACATATCGTGAATTCCAAAATTAATAGCTATATTATTGCGTTTAAAAATTTGTTTATGAATGTGAAAACTAATATTAGATGGGGATGTAGAAGCTATCTCTTCTTCTAAATATTCATGTGAAATCGTATAAGACATACCATAGCTATACCCTGTAGAAGTTACTCCTTTAAAATAATTTGAAAATGCATAATTTAAATCTTTTACATGTGTTATTTCTCCTCCAAACCCAATAATATATTGATTGAAATATTCTAGGTTTAATGCCCCTGGAGTTCTAATTAGTGAACTGGGGCGTGAAAAGGCTACTCGTGTATTAGATTGTAATAGGGATAAACAACAAAACATAATAATGCCTATTGTTTTATTCATATTCTTCCCAGTCTATTCTATAGGTATAACTAACAAATGAACCAAAATCACTGGGTATAACCAAAGAAAAATCTCCAACTTCTTCCTTAAATAAAGAAGAAGTAGAAATTGCATTGCTATCAAATGAAACTGATGATCCATTAATAAATGCTGTGTATTCTACTGGCATACTATCATAGCTTTGGTGTCTATAAATCGTAAAGGTTATTTTTGCAAAATCTGCTCTTTTTAAACCAATGTTTTTCACTTGGCCTGATAAAATAGTATTTTGGTTTTCATCTTTTTCTTCTTTAAAATCTCCCAATAGTACGACTTCCGCAGAATGTTGATTTTGCATATTATCTATATTTTCTTCTATGTTATTTTCTGTATTTAGTTCAATAAATTGATCATCTTTGTCTAATACGGATACGGCCTGATCTACAACTCTTATAATAGTATTTTTTTCAATCGCCAAAGCTCCTATTAAAGTTTCTAATTGTATAATAGTGTCGTCTTGATAAGTAATATTACCGTATAACATACTCCCATTTGTAAGTAAAACTTTTTTATTAAAAAAAGACATTGGGTTTTCTAACGCTAAAGACTGTGCCTGATAAGAATTCAATAACTCTTCTAAATATTGGATTCGAGCAGATAAATTATTGATTGTTTTTGAATCATCTGTATTACTAAAATCATTGGCAATGGTTTTTCCTTCATTGGTGATTTCTTTATCGGGTTCTATTAAACTAGTATCAGATGTTGGTGGTTTGGGGGTTTTTTTTGCTGCACAATTTGTCCCAATAAATATGGACAAAAATAAGATGCAGATTTGCTTTGTGTTAATTTTCAAAATCAATTCCTTATGTTTTTGTCTACATTTCACAAAATAAGTACATTAGAAAGTATTAATAATATGCCTGAAATAACAAGTAATATCTAACTATTTTTATTATTACATTATATATATAAATTTTAACCGAAATTTTCATGCTAATTAATTTATTAAAATCAAAGATTCATCGTGCAACTGCAACTGA
>CAYOTG010000096.1:0-4622 GCA_964406825.1 uncultured bacterium | reverse complement strand
AACCAAAATAAATATTATTATTATTAAATGACGGGGATGTGAAAATATCATCTCCTGTTGGAATAGTAAATCTTAAAGATCCGTCACTATAATTGATAGCATAAAAATTATTATTCTTAGAACCCGTTAAAATTATTTTATCATCACCATCAATATAAACAGCTGGTTCACTTTGAATCTTATCTCCTAAATCAATGGGAAAATTGGGAGCGACAGTTCCATCATCTAGTAAAACATAAATATTATCGCTATCAGTCCCAAATATGATATCATCAATACCATTGTCATTCATATCAAAAACAGCAGCACCTGCTTTTATTTTTTCTCCAATTACAAATGGGAAGCCATCAACATCTGTTCCATCTGGATTAATTGCAAATAAAGGATTAGATGAGGTAGTTCCAGAATACCCGCCAACCACAACTTCCAATTCTTCATCATTATCCAAATTACCAATAACAGGAGTACCTATAAGATAACGATCAGCATCATAGGTTGCCTTTAATCCATTAATATCAAATATATACATATACTTACTTTTTGAAGTTACAACAAAATCTATAAAACCATCCAAATCCATATCTGCACCTGATATTGAACCCCAAATCTGATTCCCTGTATCATATGGAAAATTTTCATCATTTAATTCTACACCATCTTTTATAATTCTAACATTACCAGTATAATCACCAAATATAATTTCTTGTATTCCATCATTATCTAAATCTATAATTAAAGGAGATGATTTAATCTCACTATTTGTATCAAAAGGGAAGCCTGCCTGAAATAAAGAAACCGATAAAGAAACTTCTAATGTATTGATATATTGATACCCGCCAGACCCAATGCCTACAACATCAATAGTAAAATCAATTTCACCTAAAGCAATATCATCATCCAATTGCACTTGAAATGGAGAATCGACAGGATAAGAGACTCCGCCACTAGGCAAAGAACCATAGGTAGATATACCATTAAGGATTGTCACATTTTCATTATTTGTTGATAAGGAGGCTATAACTGCATTAGCATCCACCCAACCTTCTTCATTATAAAGTTGCACAAAAAAATCAGCCACTTCACCAGGATTTAAAACACCATCATCATCAGATACGACTTCAACATAAGATGAATCTATATATACATTCGGAGAAAAGTCCATACCTATGGCTTTGTATACATCAACCATTCCATGTCCAAAACAATCTTCTCCACTATTTCCATTGCAGGTCTCATACTCAGGATTAACTTCATAAACCCTTCTATCTGCAGCACTATAAATTCTATCAAGTAATTGCTGATTAGTCCAACTTGGATAATAAGATTTTAATAGGCCTATACAGCTTGCCGCATTTGGACTGGCCATAGAAGATCCATCCCAAGCTTCATATCCAGAACCAATAATAGCACTATGTATACTTTCTCCTGGAGCAGCTAAATCTACTGTATAATGATAAGTTGCCCAATTACCCCATGCATAAGAGCAGCCCATTGCACAAACAGAAGTTGCATTTTCATAACTTGAAGGATAGTGAGTACCATATTCTTGATTCCCTGTATTGTCATCACCATTACCTGCAGCACAAACTACAATCGCTCCATATGTATTGAAAACTGTATTAATCGTTGAATTTTCACTTGCTGAATATCCACCACCGCCCCAACTGTTATTAATAATAGTAAATGTACCTGCATAATATCCTGCTTTAGCAGCATACAGTATACCAGCATAACCATCGTTTATACCAGGTTCACCTGATTGATTTTCTCTAGAACCTTTCACAGAAATAAATTTTCCACTATATGCAGTAGAAGCTATACCTAAATCATTATCTGTTGTAGCTGCTAAAATCCCAGCTACATGTGTACCATGTGCCCATGTTGAATTATTAGCAACATCTTCCTTTGGGAAAGGGTCATTATCATCAGTCCCATAATAACCAGAGCAATCCCATCCTAATAAATCGTCCACATAACCATTTCCATCATTATCCTCAAAATCTTCAAATGGAGAACCATCCGATACTGCATCTCTTAAATTAATAGCACCATCTTGATTTAAATCTCCAACATTATTTTCAATCATCCAATCGATAACTTCAGAAGCATCTACAATACCATTTCCATCTGCATCTAAACCTGTTTCAGCCATGAATTCTGGAATCTCTGCTTGATTTATCCAGCTATTATCCTGTATATCAGGATGAGTATAATCAACACCTGTATCAACAGAAGCTAATAATACTTCCGAACCATCAGGAATGGAACCATTTGGAATATCCCAAAAGTCCCAAGCCTCTTTAGCCTTGACTGAATTTAAACTACACTGAATATCTACCATTGGATCATTAGGTGAATACTTAGGTGTTCTTATAAATTCATTTTCTGCATATTGAATGAATTCAAAATTATTTAAACTTGAAATCAAATAATTGATGGATAGCCTGTTACTGTCAGAAACATATGCTCTATATATTCGATTAAGATAAATATCTCCATCATAATCTTGTTCTGTTGCTTGAGGAATCCATTTTTCAAGATTCACTATATCATTATCTATTAAAAAATTATTCAATGCATCGTTATCTGTTATAGCTTGACCATTAGAAGAACGATTAATACTTAGTGGTTCTATATTAGACTTTAAACAAAATAGGAATGTTGTCTCAGATACGCTAGGCAACAAAAGGCCTAAGGCCCCTAATATAAATATTAAGGGCCTTAGACATAAGGGAATATTTTTCAATATACTATTCATTATACTACTTTATTTTATTATATGTATTAATTAACCTCCCGTTATAACACCTACGATAGATACTATATCAAGAACGTTAATAATACCATCTCCATTATAATCTGCAGCACATGCCTGATCATCTGTTGGAGTTTGTGTATTCATGACGAAAGCTACAGTACTTACTATATCAAGAACATTAATAATACCATCACCATTAACATCACCTGCTGTACATTCTGTTCCACCGCCACCATCACAATTCTCACCACAATCAAGATAGATTCTCATCATAAGATTACCTGCAACAGAAGTCCACTCTCCAGCTGATCCTACTCTTGAATAAGATACACCAGCATCACTATCCGTATCAACTCCAAAAGGACTTGATGAACTAAACTCTTTAGCACCAATCCAAAAATCTCCTGATACAATCAATGACTCAGATGATAAATCTCTTGTATTCCATCCATCAGTTAAACCTCCAGCAATTACTTGACTGTAGAATTCATCTCCTGGCATTCCATTATCATCATTATACATTTTAACATAAAAAGCACCACCATCACCTTGTTGATACCATTTAAATCTTACGACTGTTTCACCTTCAGAAATTGCTGAATACTTAACTGCTGTAAAATTACCTGATCCAGCATTAAAACCCTCTTCTGCTGTGCCATCATCATGATATTCTTCATGTACCGTTTGAGCTTGTGGTGTTACCTCTACAGATGCAGAAAGATCACTCTCTTCTCCATCAGAATATGTTGCGCTTACAGCATAAACATATGTAACATTATTTTCAACACCCATATCACTGTATGAATTATCAGTTAATCCACTATTAATAGGAGCACCGTCTCTATAAACATTATAAGTAACGCCTGCACCATCAAATGAAACATTAGCTCTAACGCCCCATTCTCCTGTTGGTAGACCAGCACCCAGAGCTGTTTCCATCCAATCGTCCCAGCCACCGCCAAGCATAACCATACTATTACCACCATCTGAACCATCAAGTCCAGCATTCACTTCTGCTGAGAATGTATAACCAATTAAGAATGAGTTATTCATATCCCATCCAGAAACAGTAAAGTCATTCCATCCAGGTTGAAGCGTAACTGTTTGAGAATACATAGGATTAATATCAAATAGAGTCCCTACTTGACCAAAAGCTCCTATTTCTACTTCTACAGCAGCATCATTAATGCTATGTATAGAAACTTGGTTAACTGTTGATGTTCCAGCAAGATCAAATCTTTCAGCAGCCCACGCAACACCATCACCATTTAAATAGATTGAATTATTAGGATCAAAGGCATCATTGTCAAACTGAAAATCTTCTGTTCCAGAAGCATTCATATCAGCCCAAGTAAGAGCAGCTTCATTGCCTAAACCTTCACCTGCTAAATCCCATGGTGCAGGATAATTTCCACCTGATATTTTATAAATTCTAAAATCATCAATCCATAATCCTGTACCCTCACCACCATCATTATTATCATCAAATCTTGATTGAACTCTAAAAACAACATTTTTTTCTGAAAAATCAGAAATATCTAAGAATACATTTCCATTAAAAGGATACCCTGGAAGATACTCAGTCCAACCATCTGAACCTGGTCGTGCATCATAATCAGGATCTCCACCATAATCATAGAATTGGTCAACCCAAACAGCACCAGAGACTTCAGTAACACATCCATTTTCTGGGTTGCAATCTAGAGAACCTGCAACCATCACATTATCAACATGGAAACCTGTAATGCTCGCATCATCTAAAGTGCAATATGCCGGATCTGATCCAAAAGCAAATCTTACAGTTGCATCTAGTCCTGCATACGCAGAAAGATCAAATGTTACATTATGCCAATCTTCTGTATTG
>CAYOTG010000095.1:0-4628 GCA_964406825.1 uncultured bacterium | reverse complement strand
ATGAGTGTGAAGCTAAAAAACAGTATAATGAAAAAAACCCCTCAATCCGTGCAAAATAATTCGCTTGAATATAGAATAAGGACTCCTGAATCTGAAAAAGAATGGGGTGATTATTATTTTTTAAGATGGAAAATTCTTCGAAGTGATTTTTCAGATGATATAGATTCAGCAAAAGATGAACTGGAAAATCAAAGTTATCATGTTGCCGTGATTTATTCTAATAAAGATGTTGTAGGTGTTGGCAGATTACATAATGTGGATGAAGAAACGTCTCAGATTCGTTATATGGCAGTAGATAAAGATTTTAGAAATCATAGTTTTGGAACAAAAATTTTATTAAATCTCATGCAATATGCAAAAGATAACAGTAAAAAATATATCATTCTCCATGCGCGAGAAAATGCGATTAAGTTTTATAAAAATAATGGTTTTGAATTGCTGGGAAAATCACATCTATTATTTGATAAAATTCAGCATTATTTAATGAAGATATCGTTGTAATACTTCTAACATTATTAATATATTATTCCCATGGGAACACCTTATAAAACTTTTTCATACCATACTTTTGGTTGCAAAGTTAATTTTGCTGATTCATCATATATTGCAAGACAGGTTATTGATAAAGGTTTAAGTCAAGTTTCAATTGATGATTATGCAGATATTTGTTTGATTAATACTTGCTCTGTTACCGAAAAAGCTGATAAAAAAGCAAAAAAACTTATCAAAACAATTCATAGTAAATTTCCGGAAACTAAGATTGTTGTTTTTGGTTGTTATGCGCAGCTTCAACCAGAAGAAATAACAAATATAGAAGGTGTTGCTGCAGTAATTAGTACAGAAAATAAATTTGATATCAGTAATATTATTTATGAAAATGATTTAAATGATTCACATTCAATATCAGATATTGGGGATATTGAAAAATTTAATATATCTTATTCATTATCAGAAAGAGTTCGAGCATTTATCAAAATTCAAGATGGATGCGATTACAATTGTAGCTATTGTACTATTCCAAATGCAAGAGGAATGAGTCGAAGTTTTAATATTGAGAATACAATGAAAGAACTTGGTAATATTATATCCAATGGTACTAAAGAAATAGTATTAAGTGGAATTAATATTGGTGATTTTGGTATACAGCATAATGAAAGTTTGTATGAACTGTTAATTGAAATTGAAGCATTAAATGATTTAGATAGATACAGGATTTCATCGATTGAACCCAATTTATTAACAGATGAAATTATTGAATTAATATCAAAATCCAATAAGGCGATGCCTCATTTTCATATACCCTTACAGTCTGGATCAGATAAAATTCTCAAACTGATGAAAAGGAGATATTCTGTTAAGGATTATATTTCAGTTATTAATAAAGTAAGAAATAGCATTCCTGATGTTTGTATAGGTGTAGATGCTATTGTTGGATTTCCAGGAGAAACTGAAGATGATTTTAATCATACCTATAAGGTGCTAGAAGAATTAGATGTTTCCTATTTACATGTTTTTACCTATTCAGAAAGAAAGAATACAAATTCAGAACAAATATTCCCTAAGATAGACCAATTAACTAAAACTATGCGCAGAGAAAAACTAAAAAGGTTATCTGTAATTAAATATCGCAAATTTATTGATAAGAATTTGAATAAGGAATTGAATATATTATTTGAAAAATATTCTGATGGCATCTTAAGTGGATGGGCTGAAAACTATATACGTGTTAATGTAGAAAGTGAAAATAATTTTATAAATCAGATTAAAAAAGTAAAACTGATGGATAATCATAATATAAATGGAATTTTAGTTTGAAGGATAAATTGAATTTAGGTATTGCAGGTAATATAGGAGTTGGTAAAACTACTCTAACTGAAAAATTATCTCAAGATTTGGGGTTTTCAGCTATCTATGAATCAGTCATAGATAATCCATATTTATCTGATTTTTATACCAATATGTCAAGATGGAGTTTTAATTTGCAAATCTATTTTTTGTATACACGTTTTGAAGCCCAAGTTAAATTGTTAAAAAGTAATAATAATTTTATTCAAGATAGAACCATCTACGAAGATAAAGAAATATTTGCAGCTAATCTTTTAGAGCTTGGCCATATGTCAGATAGAGATTTTAAAACTTATTGTGAACTTTTTAATGCCATGCTAAAATTTATTAAAAAACCTGATTTAATTATATACTTACAGGCAAACACTGATACGTTAATGTCTCGTATTAAAAATAGAAAAAGAGATTATGAATCAGATATATCATCAGAGTATATACATAGTTTAAATATATATTATGATAGATGGATTAACAAGTTGACCAATGAGGATGTGTTAATAATTAAAACTGAAGATTTTGATATATTTAATGATACTGATTTTTATGATAATATAGTCAATAATATTAAAAGTAGAATATATGAAGAATAAGAAAAGGATAGTTGTTTTTGCCTCAGGTTCAGGTACAAATTTTATTAACATCAATGAAAATATTATTAATGGCAAAGTTGTACTACTCATCTCTAATAATCCCAAATGTGGTGCTATAGATTATGCAAAGAAGAACAGTGTTGATTATCAAGTCATCAATGATTTTAGGTATCCAAAAGATAAAAATAAAGAGTATGAAACAGTTTTAAATGACTATCAACCTGACGTAATTTTATTAGCAGGTTTTATGAAAAAAATTCCCAATAATATCATTCAATTATACAAAAATAAAATAATGAATATTCATCCATCATTATTACCAAAATATGGAGGTCAAGGTTATTATGGAATAAAGGTACATGAAGCAGTGATTGAATCCAAAGATAAGGTCACGGGGGTTACAATTCATTTTATTGATAATGAATATGATAGGGGACCTATTATTATGCAAGCAGAAGTTCCAGTGAATGATTCTGATGATGCTAATACTTTATCTAAAAAGGTTTTAGAAATGGAATATAAATTATACTTAAAAGTGGTAGAATCATTTTGTAATAATAAAATTCAAATTGAAAAAGATAGGGTTATAATAAATGAATAATATAAAAACGGCGCTTATCAGCGTTTGGGATAAAACTGGAATTGTTGATTTAACAAATTTTCTTGTTGAGAATAATGTAGAAATTATATCTACAGGAGGAACTAAAAAAATATTAGAAGAAAATAATATTACTGTTACTCCAGTAAATGAAGTAACACAGCAAAATGAAGTGATGAATGGAAGGGTTAAGACACTGCATCCTAAAATTTTTGGAGGTATTTTGGCAGATAGAAATAATGATAATCATATGAATGATTTATTAGAAATGGGTGGTAAGGCGATAGACTTAGTAATTGTCAATTTATATCCGTTTAAATCTGAAGCCATAGATAAAAATTTAAGTTTAAATAAAGCCATTGAATATATAGATATTGGTGGACCTTCAATGTTAAGGGCAGCAGCAAAAAATTATACGAATATCATACCTTTATGTCATCCAGGACAATATAATGATTTTATGATATCTTTTAATACTAATGGAGGATTAATTGATTTAGATCAGAGGATTGGTTATGCTTCAACGGTATTTAAACTCGTTTCAAATTATAATACAGATATTTCCAATTATTTTTCTAAAAATGATAATAGTGATAGAATACTATTAGATTTACTTAAGGTAGATGATTTAAGATATGGTGAGAATCCCCATCAATCTGCATCATTCTATTTACCTGAAAATGTAAAAAAAGATTGGAAACAGCATCATGGTAAACAATTGTCATATAATAATTACTATGATATAGAGACAGCCAACTCTATAGTTAATGAATTTGATGATGATATATCCTGTGTAATCATAAAACATTCTAATCCTTGCGGTTTTTCATTAGGACAAACATTAAAACAAGCATATTTATCAGCAGTATCAACTGATCCTATTAGTTATTTTGGTGGTATTGTTGCCTTTAATAGAGAAGTAGATTTGGAATCTGCGCTTGAACTTAATAAGTCTTTCTTGGAATGTATAGTGGCCCCATCATTTTCTGATGAAGCATTAGAAGAGCTAAAGAAAAAAAAGAATCTTAGATTAATTACAATTTCTGGCAGTAGTAAAAATAAAAAAATTATTAGATCGGTTTTTAATGGGTTTTTAATACAAGATAGAGATGTTATGGAAGAAAATTTTAATGAATTTCAAGTGGTGTCAAAAATAAAACCTGATAATGACCAATTAAAAGCATTGTATTTAAGTTGGAATTTGGTAAAATATGTTAAATCAAATGCTATAGTTTTTAGCGATGATAATCAATTAATTGGTGTCGGTGCAGGTCAAATGTCAAGAATTGATTCTGTTAAAATTGCAATAGATAAAGCTAAGAGTAATGATTTAGATTTGAAAAATACAGTTATGGCATCGGATGCTTTTTTCCCATTTTCTGATTGCATTCAGCTTGCTGCTAAACAGGGAGTTTCAGGTGTTATACAGCCAGGTGGCTCCATAAGAGATAAAGAAGTTTTAGAAGAAGTAGATAAACAATCTATGTTTATGATAATTACAAATAAACGACATTTTAATCATTAGTTATGTTAAATAAATTTTATAGTATGTTTGCTGGAGATATTGCAATAGACTTAGGTACTGCAAATACAAT
>CAYOTG010000094.1:1557-4631 GCA_964406825.1 uncultured bacterium | reverse complement strand
AAACTATTTCTTTTATCATCAGACATTGTTCCATAACCAGTGGATTTATTTATAAAATAAGCTTCGTCTGAAGCTATACCTCCATAGGTATTATTTATTTGTGAAAAATTTAAAGATAGGGCCTGCTCTTTAGTAAATCTCCCTTCATATTCATTATACTCTCCAGATACACCATCAGGAGATTCATATTCTGGATTTTCTTCATTGTTGATAACTTCAATTGTAACATCATCCCTAATTGGAAGAGAATCATTTGTTCCAATATAGGTTCCATTATAACTAATAGAACCTATTCTATAATTATCCGCTGAACCTAGGTGTTCCCATTCATTACCAACTAATTCAATTTTTGCTAATTTAATTAAATTGGAGCTAGATAAATCATTTGTAGATATCCATAATCTTATTTTTTCTATCTTAGTAAAATCTGGGTTTCCTACTATTGAAGAAGAATTATTAAATTCAGTAAGAGGAATTCTAAATAATTTCCAATCATTGCTTCCATCTCCATTATCATCTACACCACTTTCTGATTCTATATAACCTTTAAAATCATTCTCATCAATATAGCAATTATCATTAAAACCACAAATTTCATTAGAAGGATTAAATGATAATGTGAAATATTCATTACCTAAATTAAGTTGATTATCATTATTAAGATCTTCTGTATCAGGCATTCTATTAATTATTTTATTATTTTCAGTCCCATTGATACGAGTATAGTCTCCTGAGTTAGATGTATATAAATAATTATCTCTATTGGGATCTTGATTGAAATTAAAACAATCACCTTCAAAAGTTATATAATTATTAATTAAATCAGATTCTAATTGTAATAATTCGCAATATGTTTCTTCCCCTTCAAGACATCCTCCCCAACCATCTTCATAATCATCAATACATCCATCAAGACCAACATCTTCTCCATCATCTAATTGTCCATTCCCTTGTGTTAATCCATCAATTGGTATATCTTCTGTATCTAGTGGTTCTCCTGAACTATTGATATCTTCACTTACAGTACCTAAGTCAATATTGAACTCTAAATCATCAGAAATATCATCTGCATTCATCCAAATATCCAAATACTTATTATTAGATTGATCTTGATCTGCACTATTTAAAGTATAAATGATACCATCCCAATATCTATAATTGGGATCAGAACTTTCACTAATATAATCAGCATTAGAATCAAGCTCAAGCCATAGAGTTCGTGTTGTTTGATTATCTGCTGTTGTTGTAACATCTACTTCAGGCCAAATAGCATGAGTATTAACCTCAATATATGGATTATAAAAAAACATATCAATTCTATTAGTTTGATTATATCCAGCAATACAATTACCTGTATCATAGCACTCGTTACTTACATCTTCAGTATCAAACAGTGAAAGAGGAGCAGATGAATGAATCCAATCACGAAAACCTAACGATATATATGTTGTTATTTTAGATGATTCAAAATCATCAATGTATGCTTTTCCTAGGGGATTAGGGTTTGGAAAAACTTGTGCAAGTTCAGTCCCTAATTGAAAGCTAATTTCTTTATTAAAATCAAAATTAGTTTCTTTATTAATTTTCCTGGTTAATTCTTCAAAATCTTTTTGATAGTTAGCACCAATATGCCATAGAAAATTCTCCATAGGCTCATAACCAACATCTACTTTCTGTTCTGCTAATGTTTGCGCATAATAATATAAACCACCATAAATATTTGTAAAATCATTTAATTCATAAACTAAATATGTTCCTGCTAATATTTTTTGATCAAATGATATAAGTTCATTTTGATCATATGTAATTGTTAATTCTGCTGAAGGATCTGATGCTCTAGCTGATACAAGAGTTAAATTACCCGTAAAATAATCTATCTGATAATCT
Source organism: uncultured bacterium (assembly GCA_964406825.1). Lineage (GTDB taxonomy): Bacteria > Fidelibacterota > Marinisomatia > SCGC-AAA003-L08 > D37C17. Next base: position 2,744 of record CAYOTG010000094.1, on the reverse strand, counting down.
GTGCCTTTAATTAAAGGAATAGAGCCATTTAGTATAATATTTTCACTATTCTCAATAACCATAAATCCTAAAGAAATTGTTGCAGTTTGAGATGAATGTTGTATTTGTAATTTAAATTTAAATTCTGAAGTTACCGCGGTAGTATTTGAGGTATTATTAAAATACATTGCTGGACCTTGAGTGTAGTTTTCGTAATTGGTAGACTCATCATTATCCTGTAATCCTCCTAGAGTAGCCTGAAATACATCTTCTAAGTCTGGGTGAGAATTACCCCAATATCTATCATCCCTTGGAGGAAAATCATAATCCGATGTAAAAGATTCATCATCATAAGAAAAAGGCATATGAAATGGAAAAATAATTTCTCCATATTCTGTATTAATTAAATTACCATTTAAATCTATTTTACCATCTCCACCTTCTACTATTTCTCCACTTTCACTTTTTGTATCTAAACCAAAAATATTCAAAAATGTATTGCCTTCTGTACTAACTATTTCTGTACCTGAATTACCACCAGCATAAATAATATCTACAGTTAAAGAGCTTGGATCAATATTTGAAGCTCCCATTGAGTAGACGTTTTTAAACATTAATGGCCAAGTCTTTGTTGTAGATGTATGTGGCTGATTATCTTTTATTAATTTTAATCTCAAATCTGTATCTTGATATCCATCTTGTCCATCATAATTATAATAATCTCCATTTTCACCCTCTTCTAAATCGTCATCATTGTTTGTACATTCTTCAATTAAACAAACATCTTTACTTTGATAACCAGAAATTAAATTATTTTCAATATACAAAATTCCCTCTTGGCTATTATCACCATTTATAAGACTGCTACAGTCTTCAACAAGGCATTGATCAAATTCAATTTGAGTATTAGCATATGAAATTATATCATTATTTTCATTTATTATCGTATAATGAGCTGCTATCATATCTGAAGTGGATGGAGTTAATAATCTTATATAACCAAGATTTTTATATATTTTATAATCTACATTTTCCTGCAATTGATACCAAGAACCATACTCAGTATTCACATCAGTGATTAACTCTTCCCCAGATAAACTTGGATCTAAGTAAGCCACTCCTGGTTGAACACCACCAGTTGCTACATTTTGATTATCTTTTTTCCATAAAACAAAATCTTTAATTACATATGATGAATTATATTCATG
>CAYOTG010000094.1:0-1457 GCA_964406825.1 uncultured bacterium | reverse complement strand
ATAGATAATCTATCTCCAATATATGCTCCTAAATTAAATTGCTGAGTTTGATTAATATTTAAAGTAAAGTCTTGCCCTCCTTGATTAGTGAAATCTTCTTCTTGATCTGTGAAAGCGAGTGAACCATTAATTGTAATTTGTCCTGATAATTCAATGGAAAATTGATCGGTTTGATATAATACTATATTACTTGAACCCTTTGCATCTTTAGCCTTATTACCAAATTTTTCTATTATTAATTCTCTAAATGCTATATCTCTTAGCTTCATTGACATCATTTGGATATAATCACTTATTTTGATTACAACGGGCAAAGTCATATTCTTATCATGAAGTTCAGTAAAATTACTTGGGAATTGATACTTCTCTGTTATAATAAACGTATTTTTATCATGACCTAATTGTATATCTTTAATAATAGGATTATTTTTTAACATCTTTTTGGGATTAAAAAGATAATTTTTCCCAAATAAATAGTCATTATTTCCAATAAGATTGAACCTGTTATTATCCTTTAAATAATCCCAAGTATTATTTTTAGAATCATTAGGAATAAAAAATGGATTTATAAAATTAATAGATTCTAGTATTACGCTTTGATTATATATTTTTTCAAAATCATAAATAACACTATCACTAAAATTAATATTAAATCCATAAATGCAAGAATCTTCGTAATGATACTCACAAGATTCTTCATAATTAATTGCTGATGAACTATTACAACATTTATCATATTCATAAAGACAAGAATCTTCACTAAATAAACATTCATTTACTTTATATCCATCCAAGTTGTAATAATAACAATTCTCATTGTAATTTAAAGCTCTATAATCAATGCAACCTGTACAAGAATTATTATAAATTTCAGGATTACATTCACCACATTCATCGATAATAGCATCGCCATCCCATTTACCCATACAATCTTGAGTACAGTCATTATCAAAATCAGCATCACATATTCCACAATTATCTAACTTTGAATTACCATTTATAATACCAGCACAATCAATACAACTGGTATTATCTCCATTACACACTCCACATTCATCTAATATATCATTACCACCCCATTCGCCTGCACAATCTTGAATACAATTATTGTCTGCATCAGAGTCACATGTACCACAGTTATCTACAACTGCATTACCACCCCATTCGCCTGCACAATCTTGAGTGCAATCATTATCTGGGTTAGCATCACATTTTCCACATTCATCAATATAACCTTTACCATCACACTCTCCACATGGATCAGGGTATTTACAACTATTATCATTATAAACAGCATCTTTGCTGTAATTACATGCTGTAGAATCTGTACATCCATTATATACAGTATTTATCTGTGGAGGAGCAGTATTATGATTTTGATTATTAATTAAACCAAATGTACAAGATCCATCATCTCGATTAGCTTCAGGATTATAGTTTGCTGCAGATGGATTCAT
>CAYOTG010000093.1:0-4635 GCA_964406825.1 uncultured bacterium | reverse complement strand
ATTAATAATTATTTTTCTATAATTCTCTTTATTTCTTCAACTATTTCAATAGGTATACCTGTTTTTGTGTGTATTGATTTCACTGAATCTTTTTTAATATCCTCAATAGAATCATAAACTTTCCATATTTTTTTAACCCTTTTAGGCCCCATCCCATTCACACTATCAAAAATTGATTCAAATGTTTTTTTAGATCTTTTATTTCTATGGAATGTAATAGCATAGCGATGCACCTCATCTCTTATTTTTCTTAATAAATAAAGAGCTGGAGATGTTTTATTTATATTTTGGGGATGCGAACTATTTGGCAAAAAAACTTCTTCCAATTTTTTTGCTATACCTATAACTGATATATAACCTAAACCTAATTTATCAAGTGAACTTTTAGCAGATGATAACTGCCCCTTTCCTCCATCTATAAGTATTAAATCAGGCATAGGTTTATTTTCTTTAAGCTGACGACTGTATCGCCTAAAAACAACTTCACGCATTGACTCAAAATCATCAATCCCCTTTACAGATTTAATATTAAATTTTCTATACTCCTTTTTACGGGGTTTCCCATCTATAAAACATACCATCCCAGCAACAGCACTGGTCCCTTGTATATTTGAATTATCAAATGCTTCTATTCTTCTTGGAATAACTGACATACCTAAAACTTCTTTTAACTCACTTAAAGTTTTTGGAATATATTCCTTCCTTTTTATTTTTTTGACGATTTTTTCCTTTAATAGCATATCAGAATTCTTGATACACAAATCAAGCATTTCTCTTTTATTTCCTTTAATGGGCTTAATTATATTAACTTTTTTTCCTTTTTTAGATGCTAACCAATCTTCTAAAACTTTTTTATTATCAATATCTGCATTTACAATAATTTCAGATGGAATATCAAACGTATTATTATAATACTGGATTAAGAAAGCATTTAATAAATTCTCGAATGAATCATCAACAATTTTAAGATTGAATTTTTCTCTACCAATTAATAAACTATTTCTAATTCTCATCACAAAACCTATTCCATATGTATCTTTATAAGATACGTGAATGATATCCCTATTATTAAAGTCATGTGCAATCTTTTTTTGTTTTTTATAAAAGGAATCTAAGGCTACCAATTGGTCTCTTAGCCTCGCAGCTTCCTCATAATTAAATTCTTGGCTTGCCTTGTCCATCATAGAGTTAATCTTTTCTCTAATTGTTCTGTTTTTACCCTTTAAAAACTGAACAACTGATTCAATCATAGATTGGTAGTCATATTCAGATACAAGACCTTCACATGGACCCTGACATTTTTTAATATGATAATCTAAGCAAACGCTGATTTTTTTATTTTTTATTGATTGATTATCTATAAAATAAGAACAAGTCCTTATTGGGAATATGCGATGCAATACTTTGACAACCTCTCTTAAATAATTAACATCAGTATAGGGGCCAAAATATGTATTACCATCTCTATGGAGATTTTTTTTCCTAATAATTTCTACTCTAGGATAAGGTTCGTTTGTAATAACAATATAGGGGAATGTCTTATCGTCTTTCAAAACTATATTATACCGAGGCTTATACTCTTTAATCATATTGGCTTCTGTTATAATAGCCTGAACTTCATCAGAAACAACTAAATATTCAATATCACGAGCGTGCGAAACCATTATTTTACTTTTTGTATCTTGATTGGCTTTATTAAAGTAAGAACGAACCCTATTTTTAAGATTTTTAGCTTTACCTATATATATAACATCACTGTTTTTATCCTTAAAAAAATATACACCTGGATTTTTGGGTATAGACTTAAGCTTATCTCTAAGAGACATGGATAAATCAGGCTGATTGACAGATTTCTATTAATATTCCAGGGGTAGAACTAGGATGGATAAACGTAATCAGCTTATTATTTGCTCCTGTTTGAGGTTGGCTATAAATCATTTTAATATTATTATATTCCAAGTATTCAATAGCATTATATATATTATCAACTTCTAAAGCAATATGATGTAAGCCCTGCCCTCTTTTATTTAAAAACGATTCAATCAGAGAGGAATCATCGGATGGTTCTAGTAATTCAATAGTATGATCATGAGATTCAGGGTTGATTTTAACTACATTAACTTTTTCATTATCAACATGCTCAACATCTTGACAATCCATACCAAGCAAAGTAAATATATTAGTAGAGTTATTTATACTCTTAACAGCTACAGCAATATGGTCAATTTTTAATATCTTAAATTGCTTATCCATTCAATACACTCCCAAGGACATCATATTCATAGGCTTCCTCTATTTTAACATCATAAATCTTTCCTGTTTCTAACCTTTGATCGATTTTAACATAATTATCTATTTCAGGAGCATCTCTATAAGATCTTCCTAAAGACCAACCCTCGTCATCTACTATATCAATCAAAATTCTTTCAACAGATCCAACTCTATCAATATTTTTTTTATAATTAATTTTTTGTTGTAGCATCATAATCGTTTCATAACGTTCTTGTTTAACTGTTTTTGGAACATCGTCATCAAATGCTTTTGCTCCGTGAGTTCCTTCTTCTTCAGAATATTGAAAAACCCCTAAACGATCAAATTGTACATCTTCTACAAAATTACATAATTCTTTAAATTCCTTATCTGTTTCTCCTGGAAATCCAACAATAATACTCGTCCTAATAGAAATTTTTTCGTTAGCATTTCTTAATGCATCAATACGCTCTTTTATTCCAGAAGAATCAAGCCCTCTTCTCATATTCTTAAGAATTTTATCAGATCCATGCTGTGTAGGCATATCTATATATGGAACTAATTTATTAAGAGTTGAAAACCTTTTAATAACTTCTCTATGAAGATGCGCAGGATGAGCATAATGGAGCCTAACCCAATCTATATTATCAACACCATCCAATACATCTAAAAGATCATGCAATGATGATTTTGGGGTTAAATCCCAACCATATGAGGTGGTATCTTGGGCTATAACAAGAAGTTCTTTTACTCCATTATCTGCAAGCCTTTGCGCCTCAATCAGATTACCTTCTAAAGTAGTGCTTACCTGTAAACCTCTCATAGAGGGAATAGAACAAAAACTACAAACATTATCACAACCTTCAGCTATCTTCAAATAAGCATAATGCCTTGGAGTTAGAATAGATCGATAATAGTCTGGATCATCTTTTTTATATTCTTTCCCTGTTAGATAGCTAAGAACCATGCTATGGTCATTTGTACCAAAGAATTTATCAACTTCTGGCATTTCTTTAACTAAATCTGATCCATACCTTTCTGAAAAGCAACCCATAACTAATAACTTTTCAACATTTGAAGTATCCTTCAATGTTGCACAGTCTAATATGGTATCTACTGACTCTTCTCTTGCTGTATCTAAAAAACCACAAGTATTAACAATGACTACATCTGCATCCGATGAATCAGAGACCATTTTAAAACCCTCTTTTTTCAAACCACCAACTAGAATTTCAGAATCAACCAAGTTTTTTGCACAACCTAAGCTCACCAATGATATTTTTTTATCCAATTTCATATTCTTAAATTAGTTGTCATCTGTACTGTTTATCAATGATTTTAAATAATCGTCCATATCAAATTCAATTAAATCTTCCATTTTTTCTCCTATCCCAATAAATGAAACAGGTAATTTAAATTTATCTATAACAGACATTGCTATCCCACCTTTTGAAGTACCATCCATTTTATTTAAAATAACATTTTCTATTGGGATGTATTTACTGAAGTTTTCTATCTGGGAAATAGAATTTTGTCCTATATTAGCATCAATATTCATCACCACTGTAATTTGATTAGATAATTTTGAAATAACTCGATATACTTTTTCTAATTCATTCATTAAATTCTCTGAATTTTGCAATCTCCCTGCTGTATCAATAATTATATAATCTACATTTTTAGCTATACCTGATTGTACACCATCATAGGCTACAGAAGCTGGATCTGAACTTTTATCATTAGCTATAAAACCAACACTTAACATTTCAGACCACAAACGCAATTGATTAACAGCCGCAGCCCTATAAGTATCTGCTGCAACAAGGACAACCTCATTATTCTGTCTCTTTAAAAAATTTGCAAGCTTGGCACACGCAGTAGTTTTACCGACACCATTAACACCTACCATAAGAATAATTTTTTTAAGTTTTGCATGAACTGGTATTTCTAAAACATCTTCAAACAAATTAAATAAGACTTCTTCCCAAGTAGAACCATTAATAGGACTTGATTTAATTTTTTCAATGATTCTCTCAGTAATATCCCAACTAATATCTGCACTTAGCAAACATTCTTCAATTGCCATATAATCATCTTCAGATAAAGAATCTATATTTAGTATATTCTTAAATGTACTTCTTATATTTTTTCTAGTATTACTAAAACTAGAAAAAACTTTCTTTAAAAACCCCACTACTCTCGAACCTCTCTAAATTCTCTAATATATACATAAGTACTGTAAATCATAACACATGTAGATAAACAATAAAACACATACGCAGCAGTTACATTTATATCATAGATAAATAAAATAATCATAATAGAAGATAGAAAAATAAATAATTTCCCTGATACATTAGCTTGTGAAACATGGTTTTTCATAAC
>CAYOTG010000092.1:0-4643 GCA_964406825.1 uncultured bacterium | reverse complement strand
CAGGATAATCAGTATTATAATGACATACTAGATATATCAAGTTTATTTCACCTATATTCTGATGAAGAGCTCAAAGACTACGTCAAAGCAAAATTTAAAATCATACAAAATAAAAGAACTCAAGCTATAGAGATATTAAATACAATTAAAAAAGATAATCCATTATATAACTTGGCACAATTTGAATCCATCTACCTTGAAACGAATCAACGGAACTATCGTGAAGCATTAGAGCAAATCCAAAATATGGATAGAAACGATACTTATTATGATGAACAATTGATGATATTAGAAGGAGAAATTTATGACTATGGCTTAAACTTAAAATCTGAAGCTGTTAATATATATCTAAATTTTTTAGAAATTTTTCCAAAAAGTATTTTTTATGATCTAATTAGAATGAGATTAAGAGAATTGGCCCTATGAAAAAAATTAAATATATTATATGGACTTTAATAATCAGTTTTATTATTCCCCAAAAAATTTTAATACCAATGGATGAAGAGCAAAATGATCATCTTAAAGCTTATGGAATCGCATTTTTATCCTTACAAAATGAGGGTCCTCTAAATTGGCTACTCAATTATAAGGGGGGTTCTTTTTTATTAGATGGAAAAGAATCAATTCAAAAAGAGTGTATGTTAAGAGGAGTATCATATTATACTGTTGATGGTACCCAAATAAACAATATATATAAAACCATAGAAGAAAATAATATGGAGATTGTATTATTAGAGAAGGTTCCAAAAATAGCGGTATATTCACCTCCAGGTAAACAGCCATGGGATGATGCTGTTACACTTGCTCTAACTTATGCTGAAATTGAATATGATACTATTTTTGATGATGAAGTATTGCTAGGGAAACTTTCAAATTATGATTGGTTACACTTACATCATGAAGATTTTACGGGACAATATGGAAAATTTTATAAAAATTATCGTAATACAGCGTGGTATAAAAAAATGAAAAGTGAATTTGAATTTACAGCAGCTAAACATGGATTTTATAGTGTCCATGAATTAAAAAAACAAATTGCACAAAGAATTAAAAATTATATAAATAATGGAGGTTTTTTATTCGCTATGTGCTCAGCAACAGATTCATTTGATATAGCACTTGCAGCACAAAATACTGATATTGCACATGAAGTTTTTGATAAAACTCCTGTAGATTATAATTATAAATCAAAACTAGATTTTTCTAATGACATTGTATTTGAAAATTATGATTTATATACAGATCCTCTTATCTATGAATATTCAACAATAGATATTCCTCCAAGCCATATTCCAAATTCAAGAGGAGCAGAGGAAGATTATTTTACATTATTTGAGTTTTCTGCAAAATGGGATAGAGTCCCAACAATGTTAACACAAAATCATGTTTCTGTTATTAATGGTTTTATGGGACAAACAACGGGATTTGATAGACAATATTTAAAAAATTATATTTTAGTTTTGGGAGAAGATCCTGCAAGTGATTTAACTAAATATATCCACGGTAATATTGGGAAGGGAACATTTACATTTTTAGGGGGGCATGACCCAGAAGACTATAAACATTATGTAGGAGATTCTCCTACGGATCTTTCTTTACATAGAAATTCACCAGTGTATAGGCTCATACTAAATAATGTATTATTCCCTGCAGCTAAAAAGAAAAAAAGAAAAACTTAATAATTATTAGCTAGAAGCACTTTCGTACAATTTCAGTCCTCTATTCCAAATCAGATTAGTAATCAGTAAAAATATTATTGTTATTATAATTTGAGATACTACTAAATATAGTTCTGGACCAAAAATTAAAATCCTTGCGGGGACAGATGTAATCATTGCCATAGGAAAAATTGTAAACACAATCCTTCTGAACTTGCCTTGATATATAGAATCTGGTCGTCTAGAATATTTGGTCATTTCACTTGCTAGCCAACCACCAACAGAAAAATTTCTATACCAAAAGACCAAACAAGATATGATAAATTCAAAACAATAAAATATCAAAATCCCTAAAATAAAGGAAACCATAAAAATCAATGAATTGAAAATTGATATAAATCCATGATAATCATAAACTAATTTTATTAGTAAGCTTGATAATATTATAAATGAAATAATTGAGTAACTCGCGACATATCTCAAGGATAGAAAAAATTGTGAATTTACTGGTTTAATAAGAACAAAATCTAATTCCCCTTTAACAACCATCGTATTTAGTATAAATGTATTCCCTCCAAAAAAGAATACAAAAACTGTATCTGTTAAATACATTACTATTAAAAAAATAACTACTGCTTGTTGATTAAAGTCACCTAGAACATCTACATAAGAGAAAATGATACTCCAAAAAAAATACATCGAACCATAAAATATTGCATCAATAAATAAATCTCCTATAAAATTGACTTTGAATTCCATATCTCTAGTAAGACAATTTCTAAAAAATGCTAACCATAATTTTAAATATTTACGAACCATAAGCTTCATAATCCTTAATCCCCATTTTGTATATCATCGAGGCTATAATACTCAATAGGATGCTCCACATTATTGCAGCTATTAATCCTGGTATTCTTTGTTCTTCTGGTAAAATTCCTGTTGCAATACTAACAGGAAAATCAACAAGATATCTTATAGGAGTCCAATTAATAATATTTAAAATATTATCCGGGAAAAATCTAATAGGGATATATTGTCCAGATAAAATAAGCATAGCTAAATTATAGGAAACAACTAAAGACCTTACTTCTCCAAACCAAAACGCAAAACATATCATAATAAAATAAATACAATAAGATAAATAAATTGATAAAAATAGAGCTATCAAAAAGTAAAATATACTAGATAGTGTAGAAAAAATCATCCCAGGGAAGATAAAAACAAATGCAAATAAAATAAGTGAATACACAATATAATAAAGAGAATTAAATCCAATAAACATCATAAAATGGTACCAAAAATATGATACTGGCCTAATAAGATATTTATTAATTTCTCCTGTTCTTATAGCTCTAATCATTTCTCCTGAACTATGCCATGAAGATTTAAGCTGGCCAATAATAATAGATAAAAAAATAAATACTATCAATTCGTTAAATTCAAAATTTTTAATAGTAGTATACCCTTTTGCTTCAAATATTAAACTCCATATTTGATATTCTATAAATAACCCTGATACTATAGCTATTACTCCTACCAATGCATTTGCTCTATACTCAAGAGCCTGAATCCAATTCATCCGTAGAACAGATAAATATTTCCAAGATAAAAATATCATTTTAAATACTTACTAGGATTCTCAAAAAAACTTTTCATTGTTTCTTCAACAGGGAGATCTTCAAATGATAATGATATAGGAGGTATTATTTCTAATAATTGAGATAATAAATCTTGTAAGATATTTTCAGATAACTCCGTAGTAATAATATGATCATTAATTTTAAAATCAAATTTATCAGATAAATCTTTGATAATATTTTTATCGTAGTTTTCTGGGAGCTCATAAACAAGTTTTCTTTTAGGATTAATACTATTGATTAGATTTTTGAAATCTCCATCATAGACTTGTTCCCCTTTATTTAAAACAAAAACTCTTTCACACATTTCTTGTATATCTTTAGTATAATGACTTGTAATTACAAATGTTGTTTTATACTGATCATTGTGATACTTAACAAATTCTCTTATTTTAGATTGAGAAATAACATCAAGTCCCAAGGTAGGCTCATCTAGTAATACTATAGAAGGGCTATGCAATAGAGATGCTATAATCTCCATTTTCATTCTTTCTCCTAATGATAATCTTCTAACTTGAATATCAATTTTATCTCTAACATTTAAAAGATCAACTAATTCATTTAAAATTTTTTTATAACTATTATCCTCTATGTTATAAATATGTTTATTTAATAAAAAAGATTCTGATGCAGGAATATCCCACCATAGCTGATTTTTTTGCCCCATAACCACAGAAACTTTCTTAAGATAATTATAATTTCTTTCCCAAGGTATGTAGTCATCAACCAAAATATTCCCATTAGTAGGGTGCAATAAACCAATAATTAATTTAATTAGCGTTGTCTTACCAGCGCCATTTTCACCTAAAATACCTAAAATTTCTCCACTTTGGATTTCAAGATTGATATTTTTAAGAGCATCAAACATAAAAAAATCTCTTTTCATAAAGGACTTGATTGCTGCCTTAAGGCCTGGATTCCTTTTAAATATCTTAAAAGATTTAGATAAGTTTTCGATTTTAATAAACATGATATGTTTAGAATTTATTATAAGATAGTGGAACTATTTAAGATAAATTTATTTAATTATTGTAATTTTTTTAGTTTGAATTTCGTTTGATGAGATTATTTTGATTAAATAAATACCACTATTTAAATGATCGGATACTAAAGTTAAAGTATAATATCCTGCTCTATGAACTGAATTTACCATTGTCTCTATTTTTCTACCATTTAAATCATATAATGAAATATTCACATGACTCCTAAAAGGGATACCATATTCAATGGTGGATATAGGATTAAAAGGATTAGGGTAATTTTGAGATAAGTATAAAGTTTGAGGAATATGTAATTCTGAATCTAAACAATCATCTGGGTTTGTATCTCCAGAAACACAACCATCACA
>CAYOTG010000091.1:0-4694 GCA_964406825.1 uncultured bacterium | reverse complement strand
ATTATCAAGATCTTTAAGAGTAGCATCAGGTAATTTCTCAACTTTACTCTCATCAACTATATTTTGGTTCGTATCTTCTGTAATAGCTACTGAAGTCAGTGTTGTAATTATAAATAATATTTTAAAAATCATTGTCATACAAAACCTTTCATTCATCAGAAACATAAAGTTTATCAATAATAGATTCAATTTCTGTTTCATGTAAAAATTTAATCGCCACTTTAGAATACTGCTCAATCTCATCGATAGATATTCTAAACTTATATTCTATATTCAAAGATGTCATATCTAAATTTATTTGAATATTATCTTCACCCGGAGTAATAGCAAATAATGGATAAAATTTACTAGAAGATTCAGCTAATATATTCTGATTAAAATCATTAATAGATGATCCCTTTAAATCATCAACATATATATAATTAATTCTACCAATTTCATCTGATAAAAATAATACCGGCACAACCTGGTATTTCATAAATCCATATTTACTGGCATCCGAATCTGAAAGAATAAAATCAGATTCAAAAAATTTAATAACTAAATTTCCAATACTATGAGATGTACTTAGATGGGGAAGAGTTGTAAGCATATCTTCTATTAAATTTTTTTTAATTATATACGTTACAGGAACTGTTAAATCAATATACTCATTATTAATATCATCATATTCCATTTTAATATTTTGTATTGTAACATCATAAGGATTTAGAATAATATTATTAAAATATGAAATTAATTTCTCTGTGTTTTTCTCTCTACTATTAGCAATTATATCATTTCGAGAATCTTTATTAATATCTTTATAGTATCTATTACCATATTGACCTCCATCCTTAGAAAGCTTATCCCATGAATAGTTAAGTTCAGCTTCAACAGCAAAATTATCAATTGCAATAAATAAATCATCTGTAATCAGCTCATGATGGGTAGATATAGAATCTAATGATAAAGATTTATTATTATCAATTCCTGAAGTTTGATTAGAAAAATAGAGAGGCAATAAATTGGTAGAATAATTGATTAATTCATTCGTAAAACAAATATCATCAGATAAATGACAAAAATAAAAATCTTTACTTACTTTATTCCATGTTGATAAATCATACAGTTCAAGAGATACCTCAATTTGTGTTTTATCAATAGAGAATTTTCCTAATAGAAGTAACGCATTTTTATATTTAAGATTTTCAATACCAAGATATGGTTCAATTTTACCTGCATATTCAATATTAATATCATTATCTAATAAGAGGGATTCTTTGATTAAATCTGGAAGTTTGTGGCGCAATTCATCGTATTCTTTATTTTGTGCAGTATTTTCAAATTCCAGCAGTACAAGAGTATTATAATCTGATGCATGAACTGCAAACATAAGAATAACACTGATAAGATATATTTTTGATGACTTAAACATCTAGTAAAAGATAAAAATTATTTATCAATTCAACAATGCAATTAATATACCATATTATAAAAAAATATCTACTTAAGTAAAATTATCTTAGAGTGATCTATAAATTCAGATGTTTTCAACTGCACAAAATAGATACCACTGGATAAACCACTTGCATTATATTGAATTGAATAATCCCCGCTACTATATTCCTGATTTATGATAGTTTCAACTAATCTTCCCTGTAAATCAAAAATAGTAAGACTGAATTCCATATCATTAGGCACAGAAAAATCAATAGTAGTCGCAGGATTAAATGGATTAGGATAAATACTACTTAAACCAAAATGGCTAGGAACCTCAGGTTCATCTATCAATAAAGTACCTATATATGATATTTCATTAGACAACCAAGGCTGGATATTACCAGAAAGAGAAATCTGACTTCCCGTTTCAGATTGATATAATACAAAATTCGGTATATCTCCATTTCTGCAATATTCTCTAGAAAAACCAAAATCATCAGTCATATAGCCCATAACAGCAATATCTGTAATATTACCTTCCCATTTTTTAGTTCCAACAACAACATCACCATTGTATGCTATAATCCAATCACCTATTGATGCATCTGGAATATTATCAAAATAATAAAAAGACTGTTCACTTGATTGAATATATTCAAAATTTTGCAATACTTTATTATTGTAGTTTGTATTTCTGGCTACAACTGATTCAGCTGATTCTATATTAAAAGAAAAAGATGCATCTGCATAAGATTTAAACCAATAACCTTTGCCACCCTCAAAATATTCAAATCCAACCCAATTATCATCCAAATAATAAGCAGACTCTCCCTCAGATATAATTCCATAAGCTATTCCATACAGATTATTTGGAAGGACATCTTCCAACAGATAGGTCCCATCAGCAGGGAATGAAATTAGATTTGGTCCTTCATGTAAAGAGTATTCAAATTCATTATCTAAAGGATATCCATCAAATTCTAAATCATCATCTTGATTCATAACAAACCAATATCCATTTGCAGGATCTATTGACAATATACTTCCAATCCACTGATTATCAAGTAAAGTAACAGCACTACCTTCTGTTATCAAACCACTGATAGAGTTAAAGATAGGTGAAACAAAATTTTCAAGTTCTAAGTTCTCTGGTAATGCATAGAAACTAACTAAATTTGCGCCTTCATGTAATGAGATTTCTACAGGAACTGTATAATAACAAGAACCATCATCTATTGTTGCAGTTTCATCATAATTCAAAGCATCCGAATCCGTACAACCACTACAACTTGAATTATCTCCATCACATATACCACAATCATCTACAAGTGAATCACCAAAACATACCCCTGCACAATCCTGATCTGCATTCTCACCATAACATACACCACAATCATCTTGACCTGAGTTATAATCATCAGGTAAAGAACAATCACCACAATCATCTACAAGTGAATCACCATCTAATTCACCTGCACAATCTGGAAAAACATTCAAATTATCAAGAATAAAAGTCCCATTACTTTCCCATTCAATATTTTCTGATGGAAGAGCATTATAAAATTCTTGTTCAGAATAATCATAAACTTTAAATGTTGGGATTTGACCTTCTTGCATATAACCGTAAGAATAATCTTCATTATCATCACCCATAACAGGCAAATCACATACTCCCTCACCACATGATGAAGTATCCCATTTTCTTGATCCTACACATATATTTCCATTAAAAGCACCTACCCAATCATTATCATCTAATGGAATATCCGCTATTGAAACAACTTGAAAGAAATAGAAAGCTTGTTGTGTTGATTGATTAAACTCAAAAAGTTCTGGAGGTAAATCAAAATCAAATATACATGAACCATCATCAATCAGAGCTGTTTCATCATAATTTAAAGCTTCTGAATCAGTACAACCTGTACAGGTTGAATTATCTCCATTACATTCACCGCATTCATCAATAGCAGCAGTACCACCACAATCACCATTACAATCAATATCTGCTATACAATTACCATCACAATCATAATTATCTTCAGGATATTCACAAGATCCATCATCTTCCATTGCTTCTGATTCAAAATTACAAGCTGATTCATCAGTACATCCTTGTATTTGAGTTGATAGTAGGTCTATATCTGAAAAACCAAAATTTTCCCATGGAACATTTTCACTAGGATAAGCATCATAATACATGTTTTCTGATGCATCATATATTTTAAAAGATGGGATATCTCCAGTTAACATATAACCTTCAGTAAATGAATTATTATCAAAACCCATCACACTAATACTGCATACACCACCTGCACATGTATCGGTATTCCAAGCTTGGGAGCCAACACAAATATCATCATTAAAAGCACCTACCCAATCATCATTATCTACGCTTTCACCATTGATGGTTACTTCGTAAAATAAATATCCTGCTGATACAGTCGAGATATTATACATAAATAAATCCGGTACACATACATGATCATCACTAACATTTGGGAATTGAGGATTTAGAGTATAATTATCTGGACATTCAGGATCACAAAAACCATTATTATTCAAATCTGCACCACCACATATACCACATTCATCTACAACTGCATCACCACCCCATTCACCTGTACAATCTTGAACACAATCGTTAGATGAGTCAGAGTCGCATGTACCACAATCATCTATCTCTGCTGTGCCACCCCAGTCACCTGCACAATCTTGGACACAATCATTAGGAGGAATATTATCACAAACGCCACATTCATCTTCATATGAATCTCCACCACATATACCTGCACAATCAATATCTATTGTGCAATTGCCATCACAATCATAATTATCTTCTGGATACTCACAAGATCCATCGTCTGCATTAGCATCAACATCATAATTACATGCACTTAAATCAGTACATCCAGCCAATATACATGAGCCATCATCATCCGTTGCATCAGGGTTATAATTTAAACCATTAGAATCAGTACAACCTTGAATCTCAAGCTCATCACATACACCATCTTCATCCGAATCTGATATACAATTGCCATCACAATTATAAAAATCATCTGCATATTCACATGAACCATCATCATTTGTTGCATCGGAATTATAATTACAGGCACTTTCATCCATACATCCATAAATAGGATCTGGAATATCATCACCTGGATTAAATGTTAGAATATAGGGAGAGAAAACATCACCTACAGTCATATTAATTTCAAATTCAAGGGATTGGTTTAAATTATAAACAGCATCAGCTGATTGACTATAATATT
>CAYOTG010000090.1:0-4728 GCA_964406825.1 uncultured bacterium | reverse complement strand
TTAATTATGTCAATTGGCTTATTTATATATAATATTATTTTAAGTAAAACTGCAATCCCTGAAAGTGCAATAGCAGCATATGCAACAGCACATAGAATTGAACATTTATTTTTTATACCTATCATATCAATAGCTACCAGTATGATAACGTTGGTTGGAATGTTTTATGGTGCTAAAAGATATGATTTAATCCATACCGTTTTAATACATTGTATTAAATATACCTTAATAATCTCAGTTTTATTTGGAGTATTCTTCTATTTTTTATCTTATAAAATTTTCCCAATATTTATTAATGATACTGATGTTATTAATATTGGGATAAGCTATTTTAATATATTTTCATTTGCTATTCCATTTGTAACCTTATCCATGATTTGCAGTAGAACAATACAAGGACTTGGAAAATCTTATCCTATGTTTATTATAACATGCCTGAGAGTAATTCTTATAAGCTGTTCTCTTGGGTGGTATTTTATTGAAATCAAAAATATGCCTATTGAATATGCGTGGATTTCAATACTTGTTTCCTGTATCTCTGCTGCAATTATTAGTTCAATATGGCTGATTTTTGAGCTTAGAAAATTAAAGCAAATATCATAATATCTATGATATAACATATCATAATTATTAAATTGTTTTATGATTATATTATTCATATTATTCTCTTTTTGTTTCTCGCAAACTATTTATACTGATTATTTAGTAGTATCTGGTGATACCATTGATGTATTCTCATATCAAATACCTGAAAATTATAATCCAGATAATTTACATCCCCTTTTAGTTACATTCCATCAATGGGGTGGAAATGAAAATTCTAACTATTCTACAGAATTTGATGAAGAATCAAATAATAGAAACTGGATAATGTTATCTCCTTATGGTGGATCTTCAAATAATTACAATCATCAAGGAGCTCAAGATATGGTTCAAGGAGAAATTGAATGGATGATGAATCATTTTAATATTAATTCTCAAAAAATTTATATGGTTGGAGGATCTATGGGTGGAGCTTCTGGAACTATCTACTCAAATAATCATTTAGACCCAACAGAACCTATGGTTGCAGCGACAGCCTCTGCTTCTGGTATTCTTGATTGTGAAAGAAGAGCTATCGAGATGGATGGAAACAATTCAATGATAGAATGGTTTGGAGGAAATTGGGATGAGGTTCCATTTGAATATCATCGTAATAGTGCTGTATACTTTGCTGATTCTACTCAAAGCATGCACTATAATTTACAACATCTTCCTCTATATTTAGATTTTGGTACTAGTGAACCTCATAGAACTCATGCTGAAGATTTATATGATTTACTTAGAAATTATAATGATAATATGTGGATTGATACAGAGCCTACAGGAAGCCATGGATATTCTGTGTTTGATGAAAACCATGTTTGTGAATGGTTAAGTCAATTTGAATTAGAGAATAATCCTAATACTATAAATGTAAATTTAGATGAGCCCTCACGAGCATATTGGCTAGAGGTAAGGGGCCAATTTAATGATACTGAATTTATTAGAGCCAATGCAATTCGAAATGGATATAATAATTTTGATATATATGAATTTTCAAATTCAGATTCAATTATTTTTCACAATACAATAGATATCAATAATACTGAATTATTAATTAATCATGAATTTATAAATAATGAATATTATATTGGTTTATCTGGAAATGATATAAGCTTTATTAATGAAATTAATGCCACAGGTATAATGGATGATTATTTAGAACCATTAAATATAAATATTCAAAATCAACTAGTTTGGATTTCTGTGCCAAATTTTGAGTTTGAAAATATAGGAATTATTATTTCATATTTTTCAACTGATGTCAACCAAGATGGAATATGGGATGTTCTTGATATTGTATTGGTTGTAGGGTATATTATGAATACAACAATTTTAAGTGAAAGTCAACAAACGTCTGCCGACCTAAATGAAGATGGAAACATTAATGTTCTAGATATTGTTGAAATATTGAATATAATTTTTTAAATAATAATACTTAAAGGAAGAATATCATGAAATATCAAATCAAAATTTTATTAATATCAATATGTATTTTAGGAATAGGTTTATCTCAAAATAAATATAAAGATGTTATACCAGGAGGTGAGAAAAAAATTAATATTGATCCTGATACTCAACATTGGGATAAAGAAGATAAGAATGTTACAGATCCTGAATTACAAAGACTTCTTGAAGAATTAAAAATTGAATTTAAATCTGAAAGAGATGATTTAAAAAAACAGTTCAAAAATAAAATAGAAGTATTAAAAAAAGAATATACTAATAAACGAAAAAATCTTAGAAAGAAATATAGAAAAAAGAATACAAAGAAAAGGCCAGATAAAAAACCTGAAAAATTAAATCCTGATAAAAAGAAAGAAGAAATTAAGCCAGGGGAAGTTAATAAGAAAGAAAAGGATAAAAAGGAGATTCTTCAAAAAAAAACTATCAATGACAAAGAAAAAACTATTGATAAAAAATAATGGATATGAGACTAATTAAATAAAGGAGCTATAAATGAATAAATTAATTTTTATTTTTATTTTTTCCCTTAATATATCTTTGTTTGGAGCAAACATATATGTTGTGGATTATCAAAGTCAAGCAGATTTTAAAGCATATTTGGTTGATTATCCCAGTCAAGCAGATCTAAAAATATATATAGTTGATTATCAAAGCCAAGCTAGAGGTGATGATGAAAATTGGTACTTTGTTGATTATCAAAGCCAGGCAAATTCAAAAATTTATTGGGTTAAATATGAAAGTCAAGCAGATTTGAAGGTATATATAGTTGATTATCGTAGTCAAGCAGGCTGGAATAAATCACATAAATTAATTGG
Source organism: uncultured bacterium (assembly GCA_964406825.1). Taxonomy (GTDB): domain Bacteria; phylum Fidelibacterota; class Marinisomatia; order SCGC-AAA003-L08; family D37C17. The sequence continues at coordinate 1,864 of CAYOTG010000090.1, read as the reverse complement.
AAGGATTAGATGAAAATGATAAAGCTTTTATTAGCATTTTTATTCTTATTCAGTTGCGATGGGAATGCTTTTGATAATAATAATATTCCACCACTAACTGATAATAGCCTAAATATATATGATATATGGAAGCAAAATAATCCACTAGAAAAAGATTCTAATGGATATTATCACTTTCCATACAATCCAACAGGAATGTCTAATAGTGATTATGGAACTGTAAAATATATGACTAAAGTTCCTGGAACTAGAGTATTTTGGGAAAGCCCCGATTCCTTCTTTGTTGAATATATGGGACAACTAATAGGGCAACCTATCATTAATAATTCTACTTACTCTGATGGAGAGGGATATGGTCAACAATTATTTTATATATATTCAGACTTTATTGGAGATACCTTAACTATTTATGGAAGCATAAATGCTAGTATTATTGATACTGTGTTTGTTATTGTAAAATAAACATTATTCCTTATTAATAATATAAATTGCTATTAAACTTATAATTCCGCCAATCACCACATTCTGAGTAATAGGTTCTCCCAAAAATATATTAGCAGTACCTAATGCTATAAAAGGAACGGAAAATATAAAAGCACTCGCCTTTATTGGTCCTAATTTAGGTGTAGCATATAAATAAACAGATGTCCCAAAAGACATCGCCCCGAGTGAAACAATTAAAAAATTAAAGTAAAACCTATAATCCAATTTTAAAAAATCTATTACCATTAAATTTGAAAATGATAAAGAAATAATAGTAGTAAACAAATAACAGAAAAATATGAATTGAAATGGGTTTATATCTTTTTGTCCATAGTTAGTAATTACAGTGTTAATACCCCATGTAAATGCACATATCAAAAAAAAGATATTATTAATGTGAAAAATATTTGAAAAACCTTCATTGAATACATCTATTATAAATAATCCGCCTAAAATACCTAATAAAATTCCAATAATCTCTTTTTTATTAATGCCTTTCTGAATAGCCGACATAATAATAAATGTAATAATAGGATTGAGAGTTGTTACAAGCACAGCTCCTTTACCTGCATATCCATAATGAGTACCCATAAAAAAAAATAAATTATAAATATAAAATATAATGCTTGCAGGAATAATGAATTTTAAATTTTTAAGGTTTAAAACGTTGATATTATTTTTATTGTATATCAATGGATATATAGATATAGAACCAATCAAAAACCTTAAAAAAATCAAGTTGTGAAATGATAAATACTCATTTACAATTTTTGCATTAGTCCAAGCAACAGCCCAACTGAACATTGCTATAGCCATCAGAAGATGGATTGATATTTTATTCATTTTATTTTTTAATAAGTCCAAGCATTTTACCTATAAGTCTATCAACCCATCTATCTGGTAAAAATCCTGGTATATAATAATTTTTAAAAATGTTTCGAGTAATAACATAACGTGTTTTAGGTTTATTGGTTTTCATGATTTCTACTACTTTTTCTCCTACTATACTTGGAGGATACCCCTCTGCCTCTATAGCCTGTAAATATCCCTTATTAAATTTTCTTAATGGGACTTCATATTCTGTATTTAAAAATGGATTATCTTCAATATTTGGCACTTTGTCCCAAATAGGAGTTTTAATTGGACCTGGCTGAATTAAAACAACATCAATACCATGTAATAACAATTCTCTTCTTAATGAATCATTAAGACCTTCAAGCGCATGTTTCGAAGAAGTATATGGAGCAACAAAAGGATACGATCTTTTACCACTTATAGAACCAATATTTATAATTTTATTCTTCAATGGTCGAGTATTAGATTTTATTAATAAATCTAAAAAAATTTTTGTAACACTAATTAGACCAAAATAATTAACATC
>CAYOTG010000089.1:0-4806 GCA_964406825.1 uncultured bacterium | reverse complement strand
TAATATTAAAGATTTTGAATTTATAGCTAAAAAAGGAGATAGGTTATTCCAGCTTGTAGCTTCTGATTCTTCTTCTATTTCTTATGCTTTAGTTGATGATTTGTCATCTACGACAAGAGGGAGTGGTGGTTTTGGCAGCACGGGTAAGTAACTCATGACTTTATGGCATATAAAATGATTATGGCATTAAATTTGTAACTTTGTAGTTTGATTTTACGTTTATTTTATTAAGGAGATATAATTATGGATATTAAACCTTTATCAGATAGAGTTGTTGTTAAAGCTCAGGCTGCTGAAGAAAAAACAGCTTCAGGTATAATCTTACCTGATACAGCACAGGAAAAGCCTCAAATAGGTAAAATAGTTGCTATTGGACCAGGTAAGGTGAGTGATGGTGGTGGTTTAGTTAAAATGACTGTCAAAAAAGGTGATAAAGTATTGTATGGGAAATATTCTGGTACAGAAATATCACATAATGGTGATGATTTATTAATTATGCGAGAATCAGATATTCTTGCAGTACTATAATTAAATTGTATTAACTAAGGAGAAAGTGTAATGGCAAAAAATATTGATTATGATATAAAAGCAAGAAATAGTTTAAAAAAAGGAGTTGATGCATTAGCTGATGCTGTTAAGGTTACATTGGGCCCTAAGGGTAGAAATGTAGTTATTGATAAAAAGTTTGGTGCGCCTACAATTACTAAAGATGGGGTGTCTGTTGCTAAAGAAATTGAACTTGAAAATTCTGTTCAGAATATGGGTGCTCAAATGGTTAAAGAAGTTGCATCCAAAACAGCAGATGTTGCAGGTGATGGTACTACTACAGCTACAGTTTTAGCTCAATCTATTATATCTGAAGGATTGAAAAATGTGACAGCAGGAAGAAATCCAATGGATCTTAAAAGGGGTATAGATGCTGCTTCTAGAGAAGTTGTTGATTATTTGAAATCTATTTCAAAGGAAGTTAAAGATAAAGAAGAAATTAATCAGGTAGGTACAATATCATCCAATAATGATCATTCTATAGGTAGTATTATTAGCGATGCAATGGAAAAAGTTGGTAATGAGGGAGTGATTACAGTAGAAGAAGCTAAAGGTATTGATACATACTTAGAAACAGTTGAAGGTATGCAATTTGATAGGGGATATTTATCACCTTATTTTATAACAAATCCTGAAACAATGGAAGCAGAATTAGAATCACCTATGATTCTAATCCATGAGAAAAAAATAAGTAATATGAAAGAACTTCTACCTATTTTGGAAAAAGTAGTTCAATCAGGAAAAGCTTTACTGATTATTGCTGAAGATATAGAAGGTGAAGCTTTAGCTACATTGGTAATGAATAAATTAAGAGGTACATTTAAGGTTGTAGCTGTAAAAGCTCCTGGGTTTGGAGATAGGAGAAAGGCAATGCTTGAAGATATTGCTATTTTAACTGGTGCTACAGTAATATCAGAGGAGCAAGGTTATAAATTAGAAAATGCAACAGAAGCATATCTTGGTACTGCTAAGAAAGTTAATATTGATAAAGATAATACTACTATTGTAGAAGGAAAAGGTGATGCTGATAGTTTATCTGCTAGAATTAATGAAATTAAAATTCAAATAGATAAATCAACATCAGATTATGATAAGGAAAAGTTACAAGAAAGATTAGCTAAATTATCTGGTGGTGTTGCTGTTATCAATATTGGTGCTGCTACTGAAGTTGAAATGAAAGAAAAGAAAGCAAGAGTTGAGGATGCATTGCATGCAACTAGAGCTGCTGTTAAAGAAGGAATTGTTCCTGGAGGCGGAGTTGCGCTACTGCGAGCTAGTGAAAAAATAACATCTAAAAATCTTGAAGGAGATGAATCTATAGGTGGTGAAATACTTAAAAAAGCACTAGAAGGGCCTATAAGACAAATATTAGAAAATGCTGGTTTAGAGGCATCTGTTATAATCAATGAAGTAAAATCAAAAAAAGGTAATTATGGTTATGATGCACGTGCTGATAAATATGTAGATATGGTTAAATCAGGTATTATTGATCCTACATTAGTTACAAGAACAGCTGTTGAGAATGCTGCTAGTATTGCAGGGCTTCTTTTAACAACAGAAGCTGTTATTACAGATAAACCAGAACCTGAATCTAGTGCACCTGCCCCTGATATGGGTGGAATGGGTGGAATGGGTGGAATGGGTGGAATGGGTGGAATGATGTAATTCCATTTATCTCAATTTTATCTTTATATAAAGAAGCAGGGCAAATTGTCCTGCTTTTTTATTTTATATAAAATATTTACTTTATAACGTTAAAATGAGTAAGAATAAAACTAATAGCAATAATATAGCAACCAATAGAAAAGCTTTTTATGAGTATGATATACTTGATAAATATGAAGCAGGTCTTGTCTTAAAGGGATCTGAAGTTAAATCAATAAGAGAGAATAAAGTAACAATAAAAGAATCATACATTCGAGTTAAAGATAATGAAATGTTTATAATAGGTATGAATATTTCGAAATATTCTCATGAGGGTTATTCAACCCATGATCCAGGAAGAGAAAAAAAATTATTGGTTCATAAATATGAGATAAAAAAAATTAAAGAACAAGTTGAAGAAAGAGGCAAAACTATTATTCCTTTAAATCTATATTATAAGAATGGTAAAGTTAAAATTCAATTTGCTATTGCAACAGGTCGTAAGCTTAGAGATAAAAGAAACTATAAAAAAGAACAAGATATTGATAGAGAAATTGATAGATCTATGAAAGGAAAAATTTAGCAATGAAATTCAAGACTCTAAATCAGCAAATGGATGTTATTAAAAGAGGGGTAGATGAAATATTACCAGAAAAGCAATTAATCGATAAAATAAATAAATCTATATCAACAAATATTCCATTAAATATTAAGTTGGGATGTGATCCTAGTAGGCCTGATTTACATTTAGGTCATAGTGTTGTACTTAAAAAAATGCGTGATTTTCAAAATTTGGGACACAATACTACATTAGTTATTGGTGATTTTACAGCTATGATAGGTGATCCTACGGGTCGTAATAAAACTCGACCACAATTAGATATAGAAACTACAAAAATCAATGCTAATACATATATTGAACAAGCTGCTAAAATATTAGATATTGATAAATTGAGAGTTGTATATAACTATGATTGGTTATCAAAATTAGATTTTTCCAAATTAATTAATATTTCTGGAAAGTTTACTATTGCACAATTTCTTGAGAGGGATGATTTTAATAAACGTTATAAATCAGGTGTTCCAATATCAATACATGAATTCATGTATCCTTTAGCTCAAGCATACGACAGTGTAGTTTTAAGAACTGATATTGAAATTGGTGGAACAGATCAAAAATTCAATCTTCTTTTGGGTCGTGATTTACAGAAAGAATATGATATGGAGCCCCAGATAACGATTATGTTACCAATATTGGAAGGTACTGATGGTAAAAATAAAATGTCAAAATCATATGATAATTATATTGCTTTTAATGATATTCCTAATGATATGTATGGTAAAGTAATGTCGATCCCAGATGAACTAATGTTTAAATATTATAATTTGGTAACAAATGTTGAATTAAAAGAAATTGAAGATTATAAGATAATGCTTGATACTGATAAAATTAGTTTTAGAGATTTAAAAAGGAAGCTTGCTAGAGAAATTATTTCAATATATTATGATGAATCTATTGCTTCTCAGGCTGAGCAACATTTTATTGATGTTTTTGTAAATAAAACAGCCCCTGGTGATATTAAAGTTGTCAAAATTGATAAAAAAATTAAATTAATTGATTTTTTATTAAATCAAGGTTTAGTTTCTAGTAAAGGTGAATGTAAACGATTGATTAAGCAGTCAGGTATTAAAATAGATAATGAGCCTTTAAATGATATTAATTATGAAATTATACCTGGTTCAGGTATAACTATTAAAGTTGGTAAAAGAAAATTTATTAAAGTTGAATAAACATAATTATATCATCGTTCATACTGCTGTTGCATCAATTTATAGCCAACCGAATTTTTCTTCAGAACTAATCACTCAAGCTCTTTTTTGGGAAGGACTAACTGTTCATAGTACGGAAGGGAATTGGTATAAAATTAAACAAAAGGATGGTTATGAAGGCTGGATACATTCATTTTATGTTGTGGATTCTTTTGTATATGATAACAATAAATTATTACAAGATAAAAAAAATTGGTATTGGGTTAAAAATAAATTCTTAAACCTATCATTACAAGATAATCAAAACTTTTTGATAAGTTATGGTTCATTAATACCTTGCTTTAAAGATAAAAACCAATTCTTTACAATCCTTCCGAATACTGAAAAAGTTATTATAGATAAACAATCTTTAATTAAATCTACTGATACTATAAGCTATAAAGACAATATTCTAGATTCTGTTAAAGAACTATTGGGAACACCTTATCTATGGGGAGGAAAATCTTCATTTGGTTTTGATTGTTCAGGCCTTGTGCAAAGTATGTTAAGTATATGTAATATTGATTTTTTTCCAAGGGATACCTCACAGCAAATTTTGTCAAATATTCTCGTAGAAAAAGAAAATAAACCTAATATAGGAGATGTAATATTTTTTAAAACTGATAATAAGGTCGATCATGTGGGTTTATATATAAATGATAGAGAGTTTATACATTCTTCAGGTTTTGTAAAAATTAATTCAATCGATAAAGAAAACGAATATTATTCAAATAAATTAGAATTAAGTTTACATGGAATATATGAGATAAATATAAAATGTTAATCAATTTACGTAAAGTTTTACTA
>CAYOTG010000088.1:0-4829 GCA_964406825.1 uncultured bacterium | reverse complement strand
ATTTTAGAACCAAAAGATTCATAGGCTGTACCTAGCTCTAAACCTATATATCCTCCACCAATAACCAACATTCTTTTCGGTATTTTTTTAAGTGATAATGCTTGTGTAGAATTTATAACATTAGAATAATTGGTATTAATATTTTTTAACTTAGCAGGTGATGATCCTGTAGCAATTATACAATAATCAAATTCTATTGTTACTTTCTTTTTTTGAGTGTCTTTAACAGATATTTTATTTGCTGATAAGAATGATGCTAATCCATTCACTATTTTAATTTTTCTTTGTTGAACTAAAGCTTCAATCCCTAGATTAAGATTATTTACTATAGAGTCTTTCCAATTACATATTTTATTTATATTTATAGTTGGATTATTAAAATTTACACCAGAATTTTTAGCTTCTTTTGCATCGTGAATTATATGAGATAAATGAAGATATGCTTTAGATGGTATGCAGCCTCTATTAAGGCAAACTCCACCCAAGGTTTTATCCTTTTCTACCAATATAACATCAAGTCCTAAATCAGAAGTTCTAAATGCAGCTGTATAGCCTCCAGGGCCAGACCCTATAACAACAACTTTTGTTTTTATGTTATTAATTTTTGTCAAAGTTGATTTATTTATTTTAGATTTGATGGATTACTGATAATTTCACCAAATAATTTGGTAAATCTAGCAGAATCAGCTCCATTGATTACACGGTGATCATAAGATAGAGAAATAGGAAGCATTTTTTGAGCAGAAAATTTATTATTTTTATAAATTGCTTGTACTTGTATCTTAGATATTCCAAGAATAGCTACTTCAGGAGGATTGATTATAGGAGTAAAAAATTTACCTGAGATATTTCCTAGGCTAGAAATAGTTATACAGCCCCCAGATATATCATCCATTGTAAGTTTGTTATTTTTAGCCTTATGGATAAGATGATTAAATTCTATGGTGATAGTTTTAACTGTTTTTTTATCTACATCTTTTATAACAGGAACGAGCAATCCTTTTGGTGTATCTATCGCAAAACCTATGTTATAATAATGCTTCTTAATAATCGTTTCATTATTTGCATCTAATGATGAATTGAAAATAGATAATTGTTGTAAAATATTACAGACCGTTTTTATAAAAAATGGTATGTATGATACTTTCAATTTAGGATCTTTATTTACTTTTTTTAATACTTTAACTAATTTATTTAATTCATCTATATTTACTTCATCAAATTGTGTTACATGTGGTATTGTAGACCAAGAATTATATAATCTTTTTGATGAAGTCTTTTGAATCGTATTTAATTCTACTTTTTCAATAGGTCCCCATTTTAAAAAATCATTATATGAATTTCTAATATTATTTTTATTCTGTTTCCCATTAGCGTAATCTTGTACATCATCTTTAGTTATTCTACTATTTGGTCCTGTCCCAATAATATTATTGATATCACAATTTAATTCTCTGGCTAGTTTTCTTGCTGATGGGCTGGCATGCATAGTATTGGTATCAGTGGATTCAGAAGTTTTGTCTTCTGATTCTAATTGATTATTATCGTTTTCAGGAATTATAGGTATGGTGTCTTTATCAGATTGTTCACTCACTTCTTCTGGTTTAGAAGTACTTGAACTTTTAGTAACATTGTCTTCATTATCTATATTGCTTTTATTTTTCTTTATGATTTCTAGAATTTTTTGACCAGGGGATATTAAATCTCCAACATTCACTAAGATGTTTATAATAGTGCAATCAACATCGATAGGTATTTCCATTGATGCTTTATCAGTTTCTACAAGAAGAACAGATTCATTGGCCTTTATTTCTTGATTTTCTTCTACAAGAATTTCACTAACTGAAATAGTCTCAATTCCTTCGCCAATATTAGGTAAAATAAAATCCATATTAATAATTATTATAAATTAGGTATAATATATTAATAATTAAACCTTATTTGGATTAGGTTTATTTATATCAATATTATATTTTTTTATACATTTAGATACTTGTTCCTTATTTATTTTATCTTCAACATACAATTTATCTAAAGCATATAGTATTATAAAGTATCTGTTTACCTCGAAGAAACTACGTAAGTTTTCCCTAGTATCACTTCTTCCAAATCCATCTGTTCCTAATGCAACAAAAGGACATTTTATATATGGTAGAATTTGTTCAGCAACTAACTTTACATAATCACTTATTGCAATTACAGGTCCATTTTCTTTTTTAATTTTTTTCTCTAGAAAGGATTTTCGAGGTTCAGAGGTTGGATGTAAGATATTCCATCTCCTTACGTCTTCCGCTTCTTTATGTAATTCAGAATAACTAGTAACGCTCCATACACTAGCATCTATTCCCCAATCTTTTATTAATAATTGTGATGCTTCCATTGCTTCATTCACCATTGGTCCTGATGCTAATAGCTGGATAGATAATTTTTTACTTTTTGATATATGTGGTTTAATTTGATAGATTCCTTTAATAATACCTTCTTTATAACTATTTTTCATTGGAGGGTGACTGTAATTCTCATTTTCAAGAGTTAAGTAATAAATTATATCATTTTGCCATTCATACATCTCTTTCAATCCGTGATGTATTATAGTTGCAATTTCATATGAAAAAGCTGGATCATATGCTCTTATATTTGGTACAGCAGAAGCCATTAAGTGGCTATGACCATCTTGATGTTGTAAGCCTTCTCCAGCTAATGTTGTTTTCCCTGCAGTCCCTCCAATCAAAAAACCTCTTGTTCTCATATCTGCAGCTGCCCAAATAAAATCTCCAACTCTTTGAAATCCAAACATTGAATAGTATATAAAAAATGGTATAAGATTTATATTATAATTTGAATATGAGGTTCCTGCAGCAATAAATGAAGAAATTGACCCTGCTTCATTGATTCCTTCTTCTAGGATTTGCCCATCTGTCGCTTCTTTATAAAACAAAAATTGTTCAGAATCTACGGGGTCATATTTTTGACCTACATGAGAATATATTCCTAATTCTCTGAATAATGGATCTATACCAAATGTTCTAGCTTCATCAGGTATAATAGGAACAATATTTTTAGATATTCTTTCATCTTTTGTAATAATTGTTAATAATCTTACAAAAACCATTGTTGTTGATACTTTCCTACTATCTGATCCTAGAATTAATTCTTCAAAAATATCTATATCAGGAATTTTTAATGGTGGGGCTTCATTGCTTCTTGATGGGAGGTAGCCTCCTAGTTTTTCTCTTCTATCGTTTAAATATATTATTTCCTCACTATCTTTGAGAGGTTTATAAAAAGGAGCTTTTATACAGTCTGCGTCACTTATAGGGATATTGAAATGTGATCTAAAATGTAATAATTCACTTTCATTTAATTTCTTTTGTTGATGTGTTATATTTCTACCTTCTCCAGCTTCACCCAATCCATATCCCTTAATTGTTTGAGCTAATATAACGGTAGGTTGCCCTTTATGATTAATTGCTTCATGGTATGCAGCATAAACTTTTGCAGGATCATGTCCACCAACTCTTAAATTTTCGAGTTCTTCATCAGTTAAATGTTCGACCATTTTTAATAAGTCTTCATTTTTACCCCAAAAATGTTCTCTGAAGTATGTTCCGCCCTCAACAATATATTTTAAAAAATCACCATCAACACACTCATCTAATCTATTTTTTAAAAGTCCTTTTTTATCATTTTCAAATAGATTATCCCAATCTGAACCCCATAGCACCTTAATTACATTCCATCCTGCTCCCCTAAATGCTCCTTCTAATTCTTGAACTATTTTACTGTTACCTCTTACGGGTCCATCAAGTCTTTGTAAATTACAGTTAATAACAAACGTCAAATTGTCTAATTTTTCTCTTGATGCTAAAGTTAATGCACCTAATGATTCAGGTTCATCCATTTCTCCATCACCTAGAAATGCCCACACTCTTTTTTTGTTATTATTGATAATTTTCCTATCATTTAGATAATGCATAAATCTTGCTTGATAAATAGCCATAATAGGCCCTAACCCCATTGATACGGTAGCAACTTGCCAATAATGTGGCATAAGCCAAGGATGAGGATAGGAAGATAATCCATTATTTTTATTTGTTTCTAATCTAAAGGTTTTTAAATCTTCTTCACTTATTCTACCTTCTAAAAAAGATCTTGAATATATACCAGGAGAAGAATGTCCTTGAAAGAAAATTATGTCACCACCATTATTATTAGGTCCTTGAAAAAAATGGTTAAACCCAACTTCATATAATGTTGCAGAAGATGCATATGAAGAGATATGGCCTCCTATACCATGATTTTTTCTATTTGCTCTTACAACCATCGCCATAGCATTCCATCTGATGATTGATTTTATTCTTCTTTCAACAGCTCGATCTCCTTTATAAGGTTCCTGATTATTTAAAGGAATGGTATTAATATAATCCGTATTTGCTTGAAACGGCATTCTTATACCATTTCTTCTTGAAAACGATATTAATTTATCTAAGATGAAATGAGCTCTTTCTACTCCAGAGTTATTTATTAAAGATTTTATAGAATCAATCCATTCTTTAGTTTCTTGTGGATCAATGTCTTGTTTTTTATGATTGGGGTTATTCATTATACAAAAAAAAAATCGTATTAAACATATATCAATTTACAAAATTATGCATATAATCTTTTGATTTATTGTTATTAAAATAATAATATTAACTAGATTTATTTTACATAATTTATTTTTAAGGAGAAATTAAATGAAAATAGCATTCCTTACTGCAGGTGGCATAGCTCCATGTTTATCTTCATCTATTAGTATGCTAATTCAAGAATATAAAAAACAAAATATT
>CAYOTG010000087.1:0-4872 GCA_964406825.1 uncultured bacterium | reverse complement strand
GTTGGATCTGCAAATATGAAACCACCTAAGAATAGAATCGGTAGAAATATATTTCTTACCGCTTTAAAATTACAATGTATCATTCGTTATCCCTTTCTCTTTCAATTTAAAATAAATTCTTTATTATATAGACTTAATATCATTTCATCAAACATATAGTCATAACAAATTCTTGTATCAATTTGTTAAAATAGACATAAAGCGATGAATGTAAATCTAAGCATTTTATATCCAAGAACAGAAGATTTTTTTTATATTTTTTAAATCTAATTAAAAGGGCCAGAATATGGGGATATAATAACTAGCAATAATCCAAAATATTAAAGTTAATGGAATACCTGCATAGAGAAAATCTTTAAATCTATATTGTCCTGGTGCAAATACCATTAGATTGGTTTGATACCCTATGGGTGTCATAAAGCTAGCTGAAGCACCAAAACATACTGCCATCAAAAATGCACGAGTTGGATCAATCCCTTGTAATTGAAAATGATAACCTAAAATGATGGCTATCGGTGATAAGACTATAGCAACTGCAGCATTTGATACAAAAGCTGATGTTATAAAAGTTATTAGATATAATATTGAAATAACTCTTGTAGCTTGAACTTCTGCAGTAGGTCCAATATAAGTTGCTAAATCAATAATCCATGTACTTAAGTATTCTCCTGTACCCGTTTTTTCCATTGCGATTCCAAGTGGAACAAGTAATGCAATTAAAAAAATAACTGGCCAATTGATGGATTCATAAGCTTCTTCCATTGAAATAGATCGCAAAACCAATAAAATAATAGCACCAATGACAGTACTCTCAACAATAGTTAAAATATTGAATGTAGATAGAATCATTATTATAGGAAAAATCAAGACTGATAACCACCAATATTTTTGATATCTAAGATGAATATCTAACTCTTCTAAAACAATTAAATCATTTGATGTTCGTAAATCATCTAATTTATTTTTAGGTACCATGATAAGCAAAGTATCTGAAAACTTAAGATTAATGCGTGCAACTTTATCTCTTAATAATTCTGTTTGCCTTTTAATGGCCAAAACAAAAGAACCAAATTTATTTCTAAAATCTATCTGACCAATAGTTCTATTAATTAGGTTAGAATTATCTGGAATCAATCCTTCAACAAGAATATAATTTTCTCCAGCTAATTCTTGTTGATTAATTTTAATTTCAGATAATAACAATAAGCTGTATTTATCTTTAAACTTCATAATATCTTTTATATTAATTTGACAAATAATAACGTCTTCTTCCTTTAAAGTAGAATACCTCAAATCATGAATGATTTCTGATTTATGGCGAATAATTTTTAATATTTGAATATCGAAATATTTTTTAACTTCCTCTAATCTAAAAGATGAATTATTAAGAGAAGAATCTTTAGTGATTTTAAATTCGGTTAAAAATGTTCTCATATGATACTTTTGAGTCAAAGATGTCGTAATTGCTCTTGATGGTAAAAACCATTTACCAATCAAAAGATTATACAGTGTACCAACCACTAAAAAAATAAGACCTAGTTTGGTAAACTCAAACATTCTAAATGTTTCTAAATTGTTGGTTTCTAAATATGAATTAACCAATAGGTTTGTTGATGTCCCAATTAAAGTTAAGGTTCCTCCGAAAATTGCAGCATAAGATAGAGGTAATAAGATTTTTGTGGGACTTATATGAAATTTTTGGCATAAATGAATAGCAAGAGGAATAAAAATTGCTACAGCTGCTGTATTATTAATAAAACCTGAGATTACAGAAACCATTATAAAAAATATGGTAAATGAAAACCATTTCCAATTTCCAGCAAAACGATAAAAATAATCAATAAAAACTTCTAAAAAACCTGTCTTAACCAATGAGCGACTGATGATAAAAATAGCTCCTATAGTCACAACAGCTTTATTCCCAAAACCACTGATTGCTTCTTCTATTGTTAAAATATTGCATGCCCATAACATACCAATAGTAGCCAATGCTGTGACTTCCATGGGAAGAATTTCAAAAATAAAAAATATCACCATCAATAACAAAATCATCAAAAACAATGGTAGATGATATAATTCTATCCAAGAGTATATCGGTGCAATAAATGTTTGAATATTATCTAAAATACTTAAAAACATAATTTTTCACTTAAAAATGATTGAATATTAGTCCTTAAGGTAAGACTTTATTAACTTTTTTAATTGATTTTATTTGAAGAGCGATTAATAAAATAATAATCGCTCTTCAAAAATTTATGTCTTTTAAACTTTAGCCATAATATTTTCACAACAAGTTTGCATTAACATAAAACATACTTCATAAGGATCTGCATTTGCAGAAGGTCGTCTATCTTCTAAATATCCATAGCCATCATTAGCAGTTTGCATAGGAATCCTAATAGAGGCTCCTCTATCACTCACCCCATATCTAAACTCTTCCATACTGCAAGTTTCATGAAGGCCCGTTAATCTTTGTTCATTATCTGCTCCATATACAGCAATATGTTCTTCATGCTTTTCACCTAATGCCTTACAAGCATTCTCTATAACTTCCATTCCTCCTGGTTCTCTCATTGCTCTTGTACTAAAATTAGTGTGAGCACCTGCACCATTCCAATCACCTTTAACTGGCTTTGGATCTAATGTTGCACTTATACCATATTCTTCGCCTATTCTATATAAAAGCCATCTTGATATCCATAATTGGTCAGATACTTCAAGAGGGCCAGATGGGCCAACCTGAAATTCCCACTGCCCTGGCATAACTTCTGCATTAATACCTGACATATTAATCCCAGCAAGTAAACATGCTTGCATATGATGTTCAACTACTTCTCTTCCATACACTTCATCTGAACCAACACCACAATAATATCCTCCCTGAGGTGCAGGAAATCCATTATCAGGCCATCCTAATGGCTTAACTCCATCAAAAAAAGTATATTCTTGTTCTATACCAAACCAAGCATCTTGAGAAGCATGCTTTTCAGCAACCTCCCTAAGTGCTGCCCTTTTGTTGCTCTCATGTACACTTCCATCTGCATTAAATACTTCGCACATTACCAAAATATTCTCGCCACCCCTAATTGGATCCATTAAAAAATAAACAGGCCTTAATAAGCAATCACTAAAATGACCTTCTGCTTGCCGGGTACTTGAACCATCAAAGCCCCATTCAGGAAGCTCTGAAACATCATTTACCTTTTTATCTAAGATTTTTGTTTTACTCCTTAGCTTTGAAGTAGGCTTATGGCCATCAATCCATATATATTCTGCCATGACTCTTTCCATTTATTATCTCCTTATGTTGTATTTATTCTTTATTTGACGATAAGATCAATTGTGTCTCTGTTCTAATTATACCAGGCCACTGCTGAACTTTTCTTAAAAATTTTTCTAAAGTATTTGTATTCTCAGTTCTAATCAATAGAACATGCGAACCTGCTCCTGTTGTTGCAAAACATTTCACAACCTCATCTGTATTATTAGCGAGTGTGATAACTTCATAATAATGTTCTGATGATTCTGAGATTAAAGTAATCAAAGCCGAAATATCCATACCTAATTTCGAATAATCAATAAGTGCTTTATAGCCCTTAATAACATCTAAATCTTGTAATTTATTGATTCTATCAATAACAGCAGGTGTGGACATGCCTATTTTACCAGAGATACTACTTGCTGACTCTCTTCCAGAAGCTAATAAAATATCTAATATTGCTTTATCTTTGCTATCTAGCATGGAATAATTATAAAATTAATTAATTAAATTTTAATAAAAAATAATTAAAAT
Organism: uncultured bacterium; assembly: GCA_964406825.1. Classification (GTDB taxonomy): domain Bacteria; phylum Fidelibacterota; class Marinisomatia; order SCGC-AAA003-L08; family D37C17. The sequence continues at coordinate 1,079 of CAYOTG010000087.1, read as the reverse complement.
TGCAAATAATATTAAGAATATATTAAATTTATTGTAAATATTTAAGTTTTTTAAAAAAATAACCTAATATTATCATATTATGAAAAACATCATTTATCACAACCCAAATTGAAGTAAAAGCAGAAAATCCGTTGAGATTTTAGAAAATGAAAATATTGATTTTGAGATTATTCAATATATTAAAACCCCTCCTTCTTATGATGAACTAAAAAAGATATGCTTAAAATTAAACTGTGAACCAAAAAATATCATCAGAAAGGGAGAAAAAGATTACAAGGAAAACAATATATCTAAAATTTTAGATAATACAGATTTATTAATAACTAAAATGACGCAATACCCTAAAATCATTGAAAGGCCTATTATTATTATTGATAATAAAGCTGTTATAGGCAGACCACCTGAAAATATCTATAATATAATTAAAAAATAAACAGTATGACACTTGCGGCAATAGGAACTGATAGATTATCATCTATATGTATTTTATTAGAGAATAGTTCTATTAAAGTACATAAAGCAGCAACACTTAAAATCACGTCTGAAGAAAAATCAAAAGATAATAAAATCATAACAGAAACAATAAAAAAAGTTATACTGCCTTCAAGACTTTTATCAAAAATATAAAATTTACCATATGCCCTACCTATAATAGAAGCAATAGGATCAGATAAACTCATAATTAATAGTGCTGCAGAGGCAATTCTGACCTCAAATACAATAGCAACGATAATCAGACTTAAAAAAACATAAGAAGCACTTGTAAAGTGTATCTCTTCATAATGTTTGGTTACAATACCAAAAAAATTATTATAAAGCCTTTGAATATGCTTATTCTTTAAACGCAAAAAATCTAAAGTAAAAAAAATAATGGCTAAGGATAAAAAAACAGGTATACAAATTTTCTTACCAAAACAAAGAAGCATTAGGGCAAAAACGCATGTACTTAAATGAAGAATTTTTCTCAAAATTTCTCTTTTATATGAGAATTCTAGAGACATTTAATTACTCTAAGATATAATTCACCAAGAGAACAATATCTATCACATTAATAATATTATCACCTGTTAAGTCATAAG
>CAYOTG010000086.1:1680-4881 GCA_964406825.1 uncultured bacterium | reverse complement strand
CTTGATAATGAATATTTAATACAGGTACATACATGGTTTTAATTAAAGTTATATTATTGGTTTCATTTGCTTTTTCAAGCACTTTTGAAAATGTAAATGTTCTTGATATAGAATCAAGATCTGAAATGAAAAAATACATGAAAAGTATAGCAAAAGATTTGGGTGTTAAGTGCAGTTATTGTCATGATATGGATGATAAATCTTTGGATAATCCTGTTAAAGACATTGCAAGAGAAATGATTATCTTAACTCGTCAGATTAATAGCTATTTAAATGATATCAATAAAAATGAGGAAGAAAAATCAGTGGTGTCTGTAACATGTTGGACTTGTCATAAAGGGGATCCTCACGTTGAAGAAGAAAGACCGAAGGATTAATTGCTATGTATGATAAAGAAGTCTATCATTTTCTATTTCTCCATTTTCCAATAGGATTATTTATAACAGGATTTATTTTTCATGTTTTTTATATGTTAAATCATTCAGTAGAAGTTTCAGATAAATTAAAAGAATATATCCATTGGACTATGGGTATGGGTATTATTTGGTCTATCTTATCTGTTATAACAGGATTTATTACAGCTTTAGAGCTAGAATATATAAATTCTATATTTAATATTTCTGATAAACCTCATGCATATATTATGATTTTGTCAACTATTTTATTCAGCATACTATTTAGTTTAAGGAATATGGATAAAAAAATATTTTTTATACTTCACTTAGGTTCAGTAATTCTTCTTATTTATGGAACACACCTTGGAGCAAAATGGGCCGATCGTATTTAATTTTTTCTATAATTTTATTATTAATATCCTGCGATAATAATAAAGAGCCACGACAGTATAGGCTTGCTAAAGATCCTTTAGAAAATACTGTGATAGATAAACTCCCAGTCAAAGAAAAAAATAATTTTACTTGGGATACTCCTGGAAGTTGGATTGCCAAAGAGAATAATTCTTTTAGTTTAGCTAGTTATGAAATTCCATATCAGAATGATTCAGCAGATTTATCTATCACTAAATTTTCTGGTGATGCAGGAGGTGTCCTAGCTAATGTAAATCGTTGGAGAAGACAGCTTGATTTAGAACCACAAACACTTGAAGAAATAAAAGCTACCTCTATTATAGGCTCATCAATGATTGGAAATTTTTCTGTTTATAAAATAATAAATGAAAAACAGAATCAAGCTTTTTTATGTACAATTTTACCTTATACCGATAGTACTATTTTCATAAAATTAAATTCTAGTATAATAACAGCCAATGCTTTGGAGAAAAAATTTCTAGATTTTTGTTCATCCTTTAAATCTAGTAAATAAATAATATGAAAGATTTTAAACATATAATGATTCATAGAGTAGGGAATCCAAAAGTCTTTGTATTTTTAATTATATGGTTAATGATTTTAGTGTTTTTTGGAACATTAGCACAAAGGAATGAAGGTTTATATTTAGTTCAACTTGATTATTTTTCTAGTTGGTTAAAATGGTTTGGTCCACTCCCAACCCCTAGCGCCAAACTTACAATGTTAGTGATGTTTATAAATCTATCTGGTTTTTTCTTTCGCCCTAATATTTTAAAGTTACAAAAAATAGGGATTACTATTACTCATGCAGGAATAATGCTAATGCTTGTAGGTTCAGGATTAACTTCTCTATTTAGTATAGAAGGTAGTATGATTATTGATGAAGGGAAAAAATCAAATTTCTTTGATAATTATTATGTTAAAGAATTTGTTATTATCAATAAAACAAATACGGATTTTGATGATTATATTATTTTTGATGAAAATTTGCTTCATAAAAATTCATTTTTAGAATCTTTAGATTTACCTTTCAAGATAGAGGTTCTTGATTATTATGTCAATTGTAATCCTATTAGGAAGCCAGATAACCAAATGAATAATGATTTTTATAAAGGTATGGCTCGCAATTTTTATTTACAAGAAATACCTTCTGAAAAAGAGTATGAAAAAAATCGGCCTGGTATTATTTATGAAATTATTGCTTCAGGAGATATTGATATAGATGGCATTTATATTTTATTTATGGGTCAACCTGTACCACAAGTATTAAATGTAGAAAATTCACATTTTGAATTTAAACTAAGACCTTATAGAACCTATTTACCATTTGAAATAGAATTGATTGATTTTAAAAAAGAAATGCACCCAGGTACAGATGTAGCAAAAAGTTATAGCTCTGAAATTAATTTGATTGAGGATGGAGTATCTCGAAAATCTCTAATAGAGATGAATGCACCATTAAGGCATTATGATTATACTTTTTATCAAGCATCATTTATTGAAGAAAATGAAATACAAACAACAGTATTAGCCACTGTTAAAAATTATGGTAGAATATTTCCATATGTATCAACTGTCATTATGTGTATTGGTATTTTGCTTCATATGCTGATTATGGTTTCAAGGAGATTTAAGAAATCATGATTAAGTCTCTCAAAATCACACTATTATATTCTATACTTTATATATCTTGTATTTTCCCTAACTGGTTTTCTCCAGATATAAATATATCACATATTCCTATTCAAGAATCTGGAAGAGTTAAACCTCTAGATACCTATGCAAGAAATCAATTATTATTATTTTATGGTAAGCAATATATTGATGCTAAAGATAATCCTCAGAATCAAAGAATAGAAGCGATTGATTGGCTCATCAATTTAGTAAAAAATCCTAGTGAAGAATTAAATCGCGAAATTTTTTATATTAGTAATTGGAGCAACTCTCCAGAAGTTGAAATAAGTTTAGGTCTTGATGGTAGAGATTCTCATCGTTATAGTTTTTATGAAATCATTGAAGGTTTTAGAGAAAATCAAGATCTTTTAGAAAGTCTTAGATCTAAACCCCAAGCATCTTACTCTTATGTAGAACAACAAATCTTAGATGTTTATTCCAGGATTGTTTTATTAGATGAAATAGCTCATAGTTTTAAGTGTATTAATCCAGAAATTTATATTGAAAATCAAGATGTTTTAGATGCTTTTGGATTAAAAGAACCTTCAACAGTCAGCTATTCTTTTTTTGTTAATAATATTTATTTATTTAGTCCATTGATGGCTGAATTATTAGAATTTGATCCAAATAATTGGAATGCAAAACAAAAAGATTTAAATAGGATAGCAATAGAATTACATACTATTGGTCAGTATCAATATGCAAGATCTCTAAAATTAAT
>CAYOTG010000086.1:0-1580 GCA_964406825.1 uncultured bacterium | reverse complement strand
CTTATTTTTGAAATGATAAGGAAAGATTCTTTAGGCTTATTTGTTGGGCTTATTGGTGGAATAGTTTTACATTTCATAGGTCTTAAATATGCTGCTGATGGTGATACTTTAGGTATGCTTGTAGCTGTTTTAAACTCTAATTTTTGGTTATCAATTCATGTGACTACTATTACTTTTGGTTATGGGGTTTCTCTAGTAGCAGGTTTAATGGGACATGTTTATCTATTGAGAGCTTTTTTATGTGGTATTAGAGATAAGCAACTTAAGGTTATTTATAATAATGTTTATGGTTTAACACTAATTGCGCTATTCTTTACTTTATTTGGTACGATATTGGGTGGTATATGGGCTGATCAATCTTGGGGAAGATTTTGGGGATGGGATCCTAAAGAAAATGGAGCATTATTGATTGTAATGTGGCATTTAATGGTTCTCCATTTAAGAATTTCAGGATTAGCTAAACCTATTGATTTTGCTTTTTTTGCTTCATTGGTTAACATTATTGTAGTTCTTGCTTGGTTTGGAGTTAATCTATTAAACGTAGGTCTTCATAGTTATGGATTCACAGATAATGTAGCTTTGAATTTGTTTATATTTATTGCTATTGAGCTATTATTCTGTATTGGATTTTATTTAAAAATTAAATACTCTTCTATAGATTCTAATCTAGAAAAGGTAGAAATAAATTAATAATCAGATTGTTTTTTATTATTGAATAGATAGTTGTAAATTTCTGTTCAGAATTTCAATTATTAAAAAGGAAGATTTTATGTTCAAATATTTTATTTTACTTTTCATATCACTTTTAATTTCAGATAGCGCTATTCCATCTTATACGATTACTTCTAAGCCAGGAAAAATGAAATTTGAAATTGCTTCAGATCATATTCACCCCAAAATATTCAATAACTATAATAAATATTATTATGATGATGGGAATGGCTTTTCTGTAGATCTTCTTGATTGTGGAGTAGATGGAATTTGCCCTGGTGATTGTGGAACTGATAATCTTTGCACTGATGATGTTGGATATGATGGTCCTGATGAGGATGGAACAGAGTATATCTTTCCTGATGAGGATGGAACAGAGAACGATGGAATTAATGGAATGGATGTTTATACCTCAAATGGTACAAAAGTAAATGTTATGTATCATGGTACTAATGGTATGGGTTTTGATTTTCATCTTTTTGAAGAACAGAGAAAATATGATTACTTAGCTTCTATTTTAAAAGATGATTTATCTGATCATCCATACTACGATTATGCATTAGAATTCGGAACGAAAGAAGACCTTACTCATTACAATTTAGGTATTTATTATGTTTGGAATGAAATAAAAGGAGATAATTCTTTAATTAATAATGAACAGTATACATTTCCAACTACACGAATTTTATCAGGATTGTACTATAAGGCAATTAATACTGAAGATAATAATTTTGATGCTATTTATAATTTAACTGCAATGGATTTTATCATTAGTAATAACTTGATATTATCGAATCAATTAATATTTGATTTATCTGATAGTGATGATATATCTCCATCTTCCTTAAGTTCTAAATTGATTTATAATA
>CAYOTG010000085.1:0-4889 GCA_964406825.1 uncultured bacterium | reverse complement strand
AATGAAGAACTATCTAGACTTAAAGGACATATGCTATTGCTTGAAGAATATATATTAAATAATGATGATATAGGTAAAAAGTCTAATTTTTTACTACAAGAAATAAACAGAGAAATTAATACTATAGGTTCTAAAGTTGATAGTTTATCTATAAAACATATAGTTGTTAATATGAAAAACAATGTTGAAAAAATAAGAGAACAAGTACAAAATATATTATGAATAAAGGGAAACTAGTAATACTATCAGCTCCATCAGGTACAGGTAAAACTTCAATATGCAAGGAACTTTTGAAGAGAAATAAAAATTGGAAGTTTTCAATTTCTGCAACCACTAGAGAAAAAAGATCTGATGAAATAGATGGTGAAGATTATATATTTATGACCATAAAACAATTTGAACATAAACAAAATTTTGGTGAATTTTTAGAATGGCAATTTGTTCATGGAAATAGATATGCTACTCCTATTGATCCCATTGAAAAGGCAATAGACTCTAACAATATTATTCTATTAGATATAGATGTTAAAGGTAGTATGAATATAATTGAAGAATTTGAAGAAAATGTTATATCTATTTTCATTGAACCACCAGGATTCAATAATGAAGAACAATTAGAAATTTTGAATGATAGATTAATGAAGAGAGGCCAATCTGAAACACTGATTAACCAAAGATTAAAAAGATTTGAATTAGAAATGGGCTATAAGGATAAATTTGAGCATCATTTTACAAATGACAATTTCAGTAAAACAACAGATAAAATAGAAAATAAAATTAAGGAGTTAATTAAATAATGGATATCAAAGCTATTCAATTAAAAAGTTTTTTAAAACAGACAGATTCTTTATATAAAAATATTATCATTACTTCAACTAGAGCTAGACAAATTATTAGTGATAGATATCAAGAGTTTGCTATAGAAGAAGATATTGAAGATTCAGATCAGCTAGTTGAACTTTTAGATGATGTTGACTATAATGTAGAAAAACCTATTACTGTAGCAACTTCTGAGTTTATGAATGAAGAACTAGAATGGAGAAAATCTGACGAAGAAGTTGAAGAAGAATGATATATATAAATATTTAAATTTATATAGAGATTTATACGGTGATAATATTTATTTAGATTCTAACGTAAGTGAAAACATGCCTATAGATAAATCAAATAAATTAGATGAGTATTTAAATTCAATTAAAGATTGTCTAGAATGTCCATTAGGTAAGACTAGAAAAAATATTGTATTGGGAATGGGTAATCCAAATGCAGATATAGTGTTTGTTGGTGAAGCACCAGGTAAGGAGGAAGATTTGCAAGGACTTCCATTTGTAGGAAGATCTGGTAAATTACTAGATAAAATGTTAATTTCAATTAATTTATCAAGAGATGATGTATATATATTAAATGTATTGAAGTGTAGACCTCCTGAGAATAGAGACCCATCAAAGATGGAAATTGAAAAATGTGAACCATATCTGAAAAAACAATTGAAAATTATAAAACCAAAATTGATTGTTGCTTTAGGGAGAATATCTGCAATGACAATATTAAGGACGAAAGATAGCCTGACCAATATGAGAAATCAAATTTTTGACTATGAGGGGATAGATTTTTTAGTAACATATCATCCTGCAGCTCTTTTAAGAAATCCAAATTTTAAAAAATATGCTTGGGAAGATTTTAAATTAATTAGAGATAAATATAGTAATGTCTGAAAATACAGAAAATAAAGGAAGGTTGGCACCACAGATAATAGAAGCAGAGGCTGCAGTATTAGGCTGTATACTTATTAATCCTGATGCCATGGCCCAATCTATGCAAATTTTAGATATAGATGATTTCTATAATCAAGCACATTCTATAATATATCAAAATATGCTTACGCTATTTGAAAATAACGATACAATTGATTATGTAAGTCTCATTGAACAATTAAAGAAAAATAAGAAATTGAAGCAAGTAGGCGATGCTTATTATATAACCGGTTTAACAGAGCAGTCTCCTTCTACTCATAATGTTGAATATTATGCAAAATTAGTCAGAGAAAAATCAATTTTAAGAAATATAATTAATGTTGCCGTTAATATGTCAAATGAAGCATATGATAATAAAGGAGATATTGTAGAAATACTCGATAGAGCTGAACAAACTTTATTTTCATTGTCAAAAGATGCAGATAAAAAAAGGTTTAAAGTAATTAAGCCAATACTTCATCTTGTCCTAGATAATTGGAGTGATAGAAAAGAGGGAGCTCTAACTGGAGTTCCATCATCTTTTTTTGATTTAGATAATATGTTATCTGGTTTCCAAAAATCAGATTTAATTATTCTTGCAGGTAGGCCTTCGATGGGTAAAACAGCATTAGCTTTAAATTTTGGAAGGAATATTGCTATTGATCATAATTTTAAAATTGGTTATTTTAGCTTAGAAATGTCTAGTAAACAGCTTGTTGAACGTTTGATCACATCAGAGGCAAAAACAGATAGTCACTTAGTAAGAACAGGAAGATTACCAAAAAATGAATGGAAAAAACTTTCTGAAGCAGCATCAATATTATCAGAATCTGATATCTATATAGATGATTCTGCAGACTTGAATATTATGGAATTAAGAGCAAAGGCAAGACAACTTAAAGCCGATAAGGATGTTGATATAATTTTTATTGATTATATTCAATTATTACATGCTCCACAAAAGTCAGAAAGCAGACAACAAGAAATATCTTATATTTCAAGATCATTAAAGGCATTGGCTAAAGAATTAGATATACCAATTGTTGCTCTATCTCAGTTATCTAGAGCTGTTGAATCAAGAACTGACCATAGGCCAATTATGTCGGATTTACGAGAAAGTGGTGCGATTGAGCAAGATGCTGATGTTGTTATGTTTATCTATAGAAAATATGTATATTCTAAAGCTGAGGAAGATCAAGGAATGGCAGAAATAATAATATCAAAACATAGAAATGGTCCAACAGGGATAGTTAAGGTATCATTTATAGATAAATATGCTAAATTTGACAATTTAGATATAGTGCATTCCGAATATCAAATACCTTCTTAATAAAATAATATTTAAATTTTAATGGTTTTAGATAATCTTAGAAATTTTTTTCCAAACTATCGTTCTAAATACCCGAAAGGATTCCAAAGTATATTAGAGGCTTTTTCTGAAGAATATTCATTGAATCAAGATGATATAGATTTATTATGGTCAGCATATCAGTTTGGAGACGAAGCTCATAAAGGTCAAAAAAGAAAATCTGGAGCTCCTTATTTTGAACACTGCACTCAAGTCTGTATTCAATTAATCTCTTGGCATATGGATATGGACACACTAATTGCAGGATTACTGCATGATACCATTGAAGATACTATTGTAAATAAAGAGGATATTGAAAAAAAATTCAATAAAGACATTAGCTATTTGGTGTATGGTGTTTCTAAGCTTTCAGGTATAAAATTTAGAGATTATAAACATAAACAGGCAGAAAACCTGATGAAAATGTTCTTAGCTGTGGCAAAAGATTTGAGAGTTATTATTATTAAATTTTCAGATAGGCTTCACAATATGAAAACTTTAGACTCCCTCCCTAGAGAAAAACAGATTAGAATAGCAGAAGAAACTAGAGATCTTTATGCTCCATTAGCACATCGGTTAGGTATGAATCAATTAAAAATGGAATATGAAAATTTAATATTAAAATATACTAATAGAGAATCTTATGATATTATTAAAAAGAAAGTTAATTCTACTAATAAAACTAGAAGTAAATATATTCAAGAATTTATTAAACCTATTAAAAAAGAAATCGGTATTTTTTCTATAGAGGGAGATGTTTTTGGTCGAGCTAAACATTATTATTCAATATATAGAAAAATGGAAACCCAATCTAAAAAATTTAGTGACTTATATGATTTGTTTGCAATCAGAATTGTTGTTGAAAAAATTGAAGAATGTTATACTGTTCTTGGTATCGCTCATCAATTATATACACCTATACAAGAAAGGTTTAAAGATTATATAGCAACACCTAAAAGTAATGGTTATCAATCTATTCATACCACTGTATTTGGACAAAATGAAAAAATTATTGAAATTCAGATTAGAACAAAATCTATGGATAGATTAGCAGAAGTAGGTATTGCTGCCCATTGGATTTATAAGGAACAAGGTCATAAAAATAAACATATTGTTGATAGCAAAATGAATTCTTATATAGAATGGTTGAGAGACTTAGTAGAAGTAATCAAATCTGAAGATAAAGATCCAAATGAATTACTTGAACTATTAAAAATTGATTTATTTGAGGATGAAATATTTGTTTTTACTCCAAGGGGAGATGTCCATCAACTAAAGAAAGGTTCAACTCCAATAGATTTTGCATTTTCAATTCATACACAAATAGGTCTAAAATGTTCAGGAGCAAAAATTGATGATAAAATTATTCCATTAAATTCTGAATTAAAAAATGGAGATACTGTAAAAATAATAACTTCTCCTAATCAAATGCCCAATCAGGCATGGCTTAAGATAGTCAAAACAACTACGGCAATAACACATATTAAGAGATTTCTTAAAAAAGAAGAAGAAGCAAAAAGTATAGAATTAGGAAAAGAAATGCTAGAAAAATCTTTAAGAAAAATTAAAAAGCTTTATTTATTGAAAGTTATAATTAAAGAACCACAAAAAATGGGTTATAATAATGTTGATTTAATTTTTTCTAATTTTGCAAAAGGGAAACATACTTTTAAAGAAATTTTAGAAAAGTATGATATACGCATAGATGAATTAGAAATAGATGGTGATGATGATAATGATACTCTAACACAGCGGTTTTTAAGAAAAGCTCGTGGTCTCGCAAAAGGAGTTAGAGTAGGAGGTATAGA
>CAYOTG010000084.1:0-4896 GCA_964406825.1 uncultured bacterium | reverse complement strand
TTTATCAGAAACAGGACAATTTAAAGTTATTACAGACAGCCTTTTAGATAATCAAGACTACACCATTGTTTTATCTGATGGCATTGATACAACTAATTTTTTTGGAACACTGTATATTAATTCAGCCCCAAAAATCATAAGCGTGCCACCAAACTATTTAATTTTAGGTGATACCTTGGCATATCAAATAGAAGCACAAGACCTAAACAAAGAAAAACCCTTTTCATCACAACACCTTTCTACATCATCTAATATTATTAATTATACTTTGTTAGATTCGCCAAACAATGCAACGCTTGATACTACGGGGTTTCTTTATTGGATTCCTTCTCCCAAACAACTTGGATCTCATAGTTTTGATATTGAGATAGGAGATTCTTTAACCTCTTTAAAACATGAGTTTAATTTATTTGTAAACGATAAGCCTAGTATTATTAGTGTTGACAGCTTAAGTATTTTGGTTGGAGACACCTTACAACATTTTTTTGATGCCGCCGATATGAATGGAGAATCAAATCTAATTTATAGCATAAAAACAACAATTGACCAATTAATATTTAGCGGAAGAGAAGGAAAACTAACTTGGGTTCCACAAAAAAAAGACCTAGGATTACACACACTAGAAATTAGTGTTTCCGATGGCTTTAGTTTAAGCACAGACACGCAAAAATTAAAAATATTTGTATATCTTCCACCCAGACTTAACAATCTTCCAGATTCTACAGCATATGCTAATTTACAATATACCTATTCTCCTAAAGCCTATGATATGTATAAAGATTCAACGCATAATCAAGATATTTTTATAACATTTATTCCACAAGATTCTTCTTTTACAGGACAATATAATTCAGAAACGAATTTACTTTCATGGATTCCATCTATTCAGGATTTAGGTCTACAAAGACTAGAATTTATAATTAAAGATAAATATAATATCACCAACCACCGCTTTTATGATATAAATGTATTAATCAGCCCATGTGAAACATTAGATACTTTATATATAAATACAACCGATACGGTATATATAGAAAAAGAATCTCCTATAAAACAAACAATTACCATTAAAACAAAATCACCCTTTTCGCCCTTCCCTTAATATTAATTCAAATACCTTGTTGTCATCATTTATTGCAATGTCAATATCAATAACATAAAGAGAATATTTATTTAATTGCACGCAGGACAATTGGATTATTTTAACATAATCCTTAAGGGTTGTTATAATCCCAACGTCCATTTTTCTTCCATCCATCCCTTTCTGGCTACTCACAATAACATCAAAATGGTCTTCGTTTTTTTTATAATTATAATGGTCTGGAAAACTAAAAGCATCACAAACATTACAGAATTTATTTGCCTCATCGATAAAAGGACCTGCATTTCCAATACCAGAAACTGCAACACAAGGCAAATTAAACCTGTTTTTACCAACATGTTTTTCTAGTGATTGAGTTTTATAATTATGTTGATATAATTTTGATTTAAAAGAAGCATCAATAAAAGGAATTGCATGTTGATCAAGTATTGGAAGAATATTTTCTTTTATAACATCGTTTATAATCCCCCTATTAATAAAAAACACAAAATCAGACCGTTTTAATGCTGCCAAAGGCTCACGCAACCTCCCTTTTGGCATTAATTGATATTCTTGAATAGAAAGAGAACAATCAATTAATACACAATCCATTTTTTTATCAATATAAAGGCTCTGAAAACCATCATCTAATAAAATGATTTCAGGATTAAACTTCTCAATCGTTGTTGCTATGCCCCTTACTTTATTGCTATCTACTATAATAGGAATATTCGTTAGTTTATACGTTAACATTACAGGTTCATCCCCCGCAAAAAGAGGGTCATTAATATTCCTTTTATTATAATCTTGAACAACAATTGTTCCCCAGGCTGTTTTTTTATAACCTCGGCTTACAATGGCGTGTTTAATGTTTTGTTTAGTTAATAATTGAGAAAAATAAACAACCATTGGCGTTTTTCCTGTACCACCAACCGCAATGTTCCCAACAGAAATAATAGGAATATCAAATACATGTTTTTTTAAAAACCTAAACCGGTAACCCAGCAAACGAAATTTAATTAAACATAAATAAAACACACTTATTATATGTAAAAACACACCCATTATTTATGTTTGTTTTTTAAATCATTGTAATTGTTCGTTATATAGTCAGACACTATTTCTATCTCTTGCCCAGCTATATTTTCATCGTTTAAATGTTTAGAAAATTGAATATAAATTGTAGTAAAAGGCTTAGGAATTATTGTACCGTCCCATGAAGGAAGTTTCCAGTAGCGAGAGGCTTCACCTGTTATGGCAATAATTTGAGCGTTGTTTTTTAAGGCTAGCGCAACAGAGCCCTTTTTTGCAACCATTGGCGGTCCCTTGGGGCCATCATTAGTGATTGCAATAATAGATGAATCTTTTTTAAACAATTTAATTAGTTGTTTTAATACATGGCTCCATCCCCTCGTGCTTGATCCCCTTACTAAACGTAGCCCCCAGCCCTCTAAAATTCCTGCCAACATCTCAGAATCTTTATGGGTACTAGAAACGCTCCATATCGGCAGTTGTATTTTTTTAAAATAACTGGCAATTAAAATAAAACGACTATGCCAACAACATAAAAATATTGGTTTATTTATTGTTTTAGCACCTTCAAAAATTTCAGCATTATATGCTCTCCATTTACATGTTGCTAAAATAGAATTTAAACCAATACTTAAAATTGTTTTTAATAACCAGGTTTTAATTTGTCTTAACACAATCAATTATCTAATTTATTTCATTTAATTACTTATAATATATTCAGCTGTTTTTTTATATGAACCACCCCCACTCAACAAAGTTATAATATTATTAATATTATGTTTATAATGGTTTTGAGCCACTTCTTCTAAGTATTCATCTAAATGTTTTTTTAGATTTTTCACAGTAAAATCATTCTGCAACAATTCCGGTATAATTTTTTCCCCAGCTAAAATATTAACAATACAAGCAAAAGGAATTTTTACAAAACCCTTAGTTATAATCCAAGATATCCAAGACATTTTATAAATAACAATTAATGGCCTTGTAGTGATAGCACTCTCTAGTGTTGCTGTTCCTGAAGCTACAATACCAAAATGAGATTTTTGAAATATTTTTAAAATAGGCTCATCAGATATAATTACATTTAAATCCTTTAAATATGCTGTTAATATATCTTTTTTAAGTCCTTGGGCCCTTACAAGAATAAAATTAATTTTTTTATTTATTCCTTGAGGATATTGTTTAATAAACTGGCGTAATATAGGCATATGTCTTTTTATCTCCTGTTCCCGGCTTCCAGGACACAGCGCTATATTAATAGAACCAGAAAAGTCTTGTTTTGGAAATTGATATTGCTTGCTTGTATCAATAAGAGGATGACCAAAAAATTCTACATCAACACCCCTTTTATGATACCACTCTTTTTCAAATGGAAACACAACAATCATTTTATCTATATATTTTTTAATGATTTCTATTCTTTTTTCCTTCCAAGCCCATAGCTGAGGGCTTATATAATAAATAATTGGAATATTAAATTTCTGTTTAATGTTTTTAGCAATACTAAGATTGAAACCAGGGTAGTCTATCAAAATAATTTTATCAGGCTGCTCCAGATATATTTTTTGTAAAATCATTTTTTTAAGTTTTATAAAAAAAAATATATTTTTTACAACCTCCCAAAACCCCATTACCGCCAGTTTTTCTATTGGGACCAAAGAATGCAGACCATATTGAGCCATTCTTTTTCCACCCAAACCTATAAAAACAATAGATTTGTCTATAGCTTTCATTTCTTCCATTACTCCAGCACCATGTAAATCACCAGATGATTCACCTGCTATGATAAAAATAGTTTTATTTTTTTTCATTAATTTTTTGTTTTATTAATAGCGCAACTTCAATGGCTTTCTTGCCATCGTTCCCACTCACAGTTGTTTTTTGTGAATTTTGTATACTATTAACAAAAGCAAGAAGTTCCTCATATAGGGCGTTAGTTTTTTCGGTCACATGATTTGAAAGAGTGACGAATTTATCATCTAATTCAAAAATCGTATTACCGCTGGCGTTGTTTGTATCCTGTTGATGTACTTTATATTGAGAATATGAATGTTCTTGAAGGTCTATAGAAACATACTGGTTTTTTTCAAACAACCTTAGCTTTCTTAGTGGTTTATCTGAAATTCGACTCGCAGTTAAATTAGCAATACAACCATTTATAAAAGATATGCGAGCATTGACTAAGTCTAATGTTTGTGATAACACAGATACCCCTGATGCAACAACGCTATCAACAGGAGAGTTGACCAAGTATAATATTAAATCAATATCATGAATCATTAAATCAAGAACTACATCTGTGTCGGTTCCACGTATATTAAACGGTGCTAAACGATGTGTTTCGATAAATTGGGGCGTACAGGAAGAATTTTTTTTCATAAAAGAAGCAAGAGCAGGATTAAATCTTTCAATATGACCAACTTGGATTAACAGGTTTTTGTTTTGAGCCAATTTAATTAAATCTTCTGCATCTTTTACTGAGGTTGTAAACGGTTTCTCCATAAACAAATGGCATGAATTTTTTAATGCTTCTTTTGCAATTTTATAATGAGATAGGGCAGGGGTTGCAATACTTACCGCATCGCAATTTTTTAATAATATATTTAAATCTTTCAATGCGGTTGTATTAAACTCTAGAGCTACAACCTGGCATAGTTTTTGGTTGATATCAAAAACACCTATTAAATTAACATTTGGAATGTTTTGTATTTGTTGAATATGATATTTACCAATGTGCCCTGCACCAATAATTCCATAATTAAATTTCTTTTTTTCCATATGAA
>CAYOTG010000083.1:0-4951 GCA_964406825.1 uncultured bacterium | reverse complement strand
TTTTTCATCACTATCTAATATACCAGAAATTATAAGTATTGTTCCCGTAGATTCAAGTCGTGGAATAAGCTTTTTAAGTATATTAAGATTTATATTCGCAAATATAAAATCATAATTAAAATCCAGAATATCAAAACAATCTTTTATTTCAAACTTTATATCATCAATATTATTTAAAGCTAAATTTTCAAAAAAATTATTATGAGCCAAAATATCATTATCAATAGCATAAATAGATTTAGCTTTTAATTTTTTGGCTAATATTGATAAAATTCCAGAACCAGTACCAATATCTAAAACACTTTTATTATTAAAATTATAAGACAATATTGACTCTATCATCATATAAGTAGTCTCATGGTGTCCTGTCCCAAAAGCTAAAGAAGGATTAATAATAATATCTAGATTGTCATTATTGCAATTTATCCAACTTGGTAATATTCTCACTTTATCATTGATAACTACTGGTTGAAAAAAATCTTTACAAGTTTTATTCCAATTTTCTTCTTCTATTACTGACCACTCCCACTTACTAATAAAAGAGGAGTTATCAAGATACGAATTAATTTGTCCATAACAATCTTTATCAAAATATAATAAAGAACTGTCAGATTTATCATCAACCCCAATTATAATATTCTCAATATAAGTAATAAACATCTCTCTATTTTTATGAGAACCAAAAATTTCTAAGCTGTACCAATTCTGATTATTTATTTTCATAATCTCTTCTATAAATAAATTCACATACAACATTTCCAACTATTTTTAATGTTTTCTCTGAACAGTTTTTGGGGATATCTTCCAAAGTATGCCAAAAAG
The DNA here is from genome assembly GCA_964406825.1 of uncultured bacterium. GTDB lineage: Bacteria > Fidelibacterota > Marinisomatia > SCGC-AAA003-L08 > D37C17. Next base: position 4,129 of record CAYOTG010000083.1, on the reverse strand, counting down.
GATAATCAAAATCAATAATATCAATTGCTGGAATATATGAATTTAAATATAATGCCCTGTGATCATCATAAATTGGTGGAACAATATTTTTTTTAAATTCATCATATCCCAGACTATTTGCTAATGACCAAATTTCATTTACTAATTCTGGTGCCTGCACATAAGAAAAATATTCTATTGGGAATGAAGGATCTTTATCTGCAACCATATCTAAACATATTGCATACAGAGGATTTGGATTGGGGAGAACTTCGCAAAATTTAGTTGTACCAATACAAAAATTTTCGATGTCTCCAGATTTGCCCATATCTTCTCCATCTATAAATAATAAATCAATACCTATATTATCCAATTGATTATTTGACAATATTTCTGATAATACCATTAATACCGCTGTACCACTCGCACCATCATTAGCCCCTAAAATAGGCTTGTCATGATTATCTGGATTTTTATCTTTATCCGCTATTTCTCTTGTATCCCAATGAGCCATAAACATGATTCTATTACTTATATTCTGATTAAAACGATATAAAAAATTGGTTAAAGTAATATCTTTATCTTTATAGGGATGTTTGATATCATGATTATAAATAATCAAAGTATCACCATCCTGTTTATTTAAGAATTTTTTAAGGTAATTAGCAAATTTATCATGGCCTTTACTACCAGGATATCTTGGACCCATATCACACTGCTTGACAAGATAGCTATATGCTTTTTCACTATCAAAATAAGGAATTGACTGAGAAAACAATATCCCGTTAAATAATAAAATAAAAATATAAATTTTAGTTACTTGATTCAAAACGTATCCTTATATCAAACCCTATAGTATAATCAGTTTTTTTATTAGTTGTATGGGTTTCACTTGCTTTATGACTAATAAAAAAATCTCCCGTTACCCAATCATTAAAGCTGTATGTAACCATTGGTTTAATTGTAAATGATTTAGACCAAGGTATAGATAATACAAATGGATTACTAGGATCATTTGTTGAAACCTCAGTATAATTATTATCTTTAGTAATATCTAAACTTAATCTGATCTCTTCTTCAATTTCAATATTTCTATTAAAAAAATTCAAATCTTGATTTTTTCTTTTATTCCAATCAAGAGACAATGTGATCTGTTCTGTTATTAAACGATCAACTTGAAATTCATTTGTTGTTAATCTTTGATTATTAATTGTCAATGTTTTATTATTATATAGACTCATAGACATACCTGTTGGCTTTCTAAAGCTAAATGTTATACCAATAAAAGGATTAAAGTTTTTGGTAAAAATTATAGTTTGAAGTTCATTATTTTTATATGTTTCTTTTTTATCTCCAGTAAATTGGTGGCTCATTATAATACTCTTAAATGTATTATCTAAGTTCCAGTATTCTTGTAAACTGCTCACATTTACAGACCAATTAAATATAGGTAATCCACATTTTCCATCTAAACCTAATGGGAAGTATGTTTGACTTGTTGTGATAATGGAATCTGAATTACTAGGATATGATTTATTTTTATTTTGTTTGTATTCAATACTTGTAATTGAAATTTTAGGTGTTATTTGTAAGTTTGTAGAAATTCTAAATTCATTTTCCTTTTCATATTTATAATAAAACAATTGATTATTATTAGGGATTATAAGTCCCAAGCTATCAAACTCAATTGGATATGGATTAAATCCTAATCTGAATTCATAATTAGGAGAAAAATCTGATAAGATATTACTGTACTCATTATACATATCATTTTTATAATTTATACTGAATCCAGATAGCTTTTTACTTAATTGGTGAAAAAACTTTAAAAAACTTTTAATATATATATTTTTAACTTCAAATGGCTTATTATTATTATTACTAGATGATGTATTATTTTTACTTGTATAGCGACTACTTTTTTTATTACTACTAGATCCTTCAGGTGTATAGAATCTTTCAATTAAATCTGAGAGTGAAAAAGAAAAAGTTGCATTAAAACTACCATCTGCACTTAAAGAAGCACTGGATATTTGATCTTGTGATATGGTGTTTCTGTTCCATTTATAAATAGGTTTATAAGTAAATCTTGGAGATAGCCATTTACCCAAATTTAAATAATCAGGCGAATATTCAAATGTAAAAGACTCTTGGAAAGAATTAATTTGACCTGGAATATGAATAAGATCAAATAGAGCTTGAGTTTTCATTTCAATCGTATTATCTGAAAATATTGAGCTTAGGCTACTATGTAGCACATGATTATAATCAATTGTAAAATCTTTAAAAAGTTTATAATCAGAAAATACAAATGATCTATCAACAGTTGACGTTGTATCATATGTTATAGCACCTCCGAATGAAATACTTTTTATATTAACAGAATTAGTTCTTTTTAATATTGATTGATATTCTATTTTTTTTGGTAAAAAACTAATGTGAAATTCTTTCATGCTTGTAATAAAACGACTGTTTTTATCTTCCCATTTATCATTTTCAAACATTCTTTTAAATAAATAAAATTTAGAATCATCAAATGTTTTATTATATCTATAGGTCCAAGTATGTTTATAACTGGTTTGTTCTTTATAACCTTGGATAGGATTATTTTTAGTATACCAATTCAAAACATATGATAGAGATGATTTATCTAATATATCTTCAAATAAAAAGTTTTTATGTATATTAGTTAATTTTGTTTGAAAACTAGTGCTCAATGTTGCACTATTATAATAAGCAACTAATGAATCTGGTGTATTATCAATAGTACCAAAAAATATATCCGTTCCAGTTTTATATTTATCAGCTTTTATTTCTCGGTTATATGTCATACTAATTGGATTTGTAAATAATTGTTTTTGAAAAAATTCTTGAGTATTAACTGAAAAAGAAAATTGATATTTTTGAATATGTTTGGATGATGTAAGACGTTCTTCTAAGGCATGAAAATTAGCATCTGTTTCAGTATATGAACCTCCTATAGAAAAAAGGTCTCCAAAATCAAAATTAGCATTGACCTTAAATGCTGATCCTGATTCTTTTTTAACACCTGTTAATCGAATTTCATTCAAATATACTTTACCATAGATTGTTTCACTTGAATTATTCACTACACCAAACATTATATAATCAATTCTGCTAATAGATGGTTCCCCTTTAACACTTAATTGTGTACAATTATAACATACATTATCAATATTTTCAGGGTCATCCCAATACCACACATCATTTATATAATCATATTCTCCTTCTGCAATATCATTAAATTCACCATTTCCACATAATGCAGTAGTATCTATATCAGAGTCACCATACCAAACAGAACCGTCTATTGTATTACAATCATTCTCAGATAATTCACCATAATCATTATCATTAATAAGTGGTTCTGATATATCCCAACTAAAATTCCCTTCTGTTCCTATTCCATCAAAACTATAATTATCACTATTAAGGTCAGTAGATGTTTCATTATCAGGATATGGAGCAGAACAAACAAAAGCAAGATTATCTATAATATCTTCACATGCTGAACCATTCCAAAAACAGCCATCATTACATGATTCTTCATCAAAAATATCCCAACATTGAATAGATGAATTAAATAAATTGTTATAATTAAAATTAGCGCAATACTCTTCTTCTTCTTCCCAATAACATATTTCACTAATATCAATCTCTTCATTATTAAAATTTACTATCCCTTGGTCACATTCATCGTAAGTTGCAGTATTACAATCATAATAATTATCACATATATTACTAATGATATTAAAATCTGTTTGATATTCATCAGGGAGGCAATTTGAGTCACCTATTTCATAAGGATCAAAACAACCATCCGATCCAAAATCTTCAAAATCTTCTCCATCTTCAATATCGCCTATTATATTATCATATTTATATCTTGATAAATTTTCTAAATCAATGTTGACTGAATCCCACTCTTGTGAATCATTAGTATATAAGAAAGGTTGCCTAATTTCATAATAATTATCCTCTCTACCTAATCGTATACAATATTCTACATTATCTGAATCCCAAGAGGATTCATCTATACCATTTACAAACATTTCTAAATTTTTATATGCAAAAAAACTATTTCTTTTATCATCAGACATTGTTCCATAACCAGTGGATTTATTTATAA
>CAYOTG010000082.1:0-5024 GCA_964406825.1 uncultured bacterium | reverse complement strand
AAAATATGGTCTCTTCTTGTTGAAATGTCTCCTTTCCTTATGTTTGGATTTCTATTTTCGGGCATTCTTTCTGTGTTATTATCAGTTGAAACTGTAACCAAATATTTAGGCAGTCATAATTTTAAATCAATTTTTTTAGCTTCACTATTTGGAATTCCTCTGCCATTATGTTCTTGTGGCGTTATACCCGTATTTAGTTATCTTAAAAAACATGGTGCTAGTAAGGCGTCTACAACATCATTTCTTATATCTACACCACAAACAGGAATAGATAGTATTATGGTTACTTATGGTCTTTTAGGGCCTATTTTTGCTATATATCGCCCAATCGTAGCTTTTTTTTCTGGGATTATAGGGGGAGCTCTTGTATCTATTTTAGATAAGGAAGAGGATTTGCATGATAATGTTTCTTCTTGTGATGATGATTGCTGTGATGATGAAGGCCCTGTAATGAAAAGAGTTTTTGATTATGGCTTTATAAAATTACCTCAAGATATTGCTCAGCCGCTGATTATAGGAATTATTACAGCTGCATTAATATTTTTCTTTATTCCTGAAAATTACTTTGATTCCATAGGAGTAGGGATTGTAGGTATGATTATTATGCTGATTTTGGGCTTGCCTAGCTATGTTTGTGCCACAGCTTCTATTCCCATTGCGTTAGCATTACATCTTAAAGGATTTTCCATGGGTTCACTGATGGTATTTCTTATGAGTGGTCCAGCAACTAATATTGCTACTATTTCTGTAGCAGTTAAACAGATTGGAAAAAAATCAACTTTAATTTATATTGGGTCTATTGCTTTTTGTTCTATTGTGTCAGGATTATTGTTTGATATGATGTTCCCTGGGTTAAGTGTAGAACAATCTCTTTCATCATCTATGCATATGATTCCCCATTCAATTGAGGTTTTATCAGCTATATTTTTATTAGTTATACTTGCAAATTCTATTAGGTTGAATTATTTTATATCTTCAAAAGAATTGGATATCAGCGCAAATGCAGTTTTTTTTATAAAAGGAATGACTTGTAATAATTGCGTGTCTTCTGTACAAAAAACGATTGATAAAATAGAGGGTGTCACGGTATTGAATATAGATCTTCAATCAGGGAAAATTGAATTGGATTGTTCTGATGATAGTGTAGATATAGTTAAAAAGGCTATTATTGATCTCGGCTATGAAATAAAAGAATGAATTATATAAAGCATATATTAATAGTTATTTCCCTTTTTGCTTTTCTATACCCCCAATGAGCGATGTGAGCTAACCCTTCGCTGCCAGTTGGTGGTTCAGATACAGGAATAGGTTTAGAAGCAGGTGAAGTTATGCTGTTTAGTAATCTTGCTTATCAACATTTTGATTGGTGGCATGCTATGGTCCCCGGCGCTATTGCTACCAATGGTGAACTAGAAGATTTTGAACATGAAGGATTATTTAAGAATAAGGCCGTTAATCTTGGTCTTACTATTGGACTTAATGATTATTGGAATGTAACATTATCCCAATTAATTTCTGAAAGATGTATGGAATGGCAGGGCCCTGTAGATGATGATGGAAACTCTCTAACAGTTCATCATAGAACTGAATGTAGTTCAAGTGATTTTTCTAATGATGAAAAGCAAATTGCTTTTGGTGGAGTTCTAGGTGATACTAGAATTAATTTTAGATATTTATTATTTAATCAGATGAAAGGGCCTGGGACTAGACTTTTTTTCGGAATTGGCTTAGATATTCCGTCTTCCAGTGTAATAACTGAATCCCCTTGGACAAAAAATACATTGCTTGATCATGATGATAATCCCCTGACAGATGAGATTTTGACTTATTCTCCACACAGACATTTTTATTTAAGCGATGGAGCCTATAAGATGAACTTGCAGCTCCAATTTTTTAAAAAAAGGTTTCAATTTCCTGTGTTTTGGGGAGGAACTTTCTCATTTAATTTTCCTCTAAATGATAGTAAGTATGGATTCACTCCATCTCAAAGATATGAATTGTCTTTAATGGCGATGTCTGGTTCTACTTCATTTCAAAAAATAAAATTAGGGAATTTATCCCTTTCGTCAATAGGCCCTACGCTAACCATAGGCTATGCGTCAAGATCTAGATGGGAAGGGGAAGGGGACACCCCTAATTCTAAATCTATTTTATATGTTCCTGGTGTTAATATTCTTTTAAGTTTTAAAAATGGAGGAGGACTAGGGATTAATCTTACAAGAGGTTTCGAACATTATATGAAGGAGAATCCTTCTGACATTGAAGAGAAAACAAGTATTTATGGTATTTCTATTAGCTATCGAACGGTTTTGAATAATCGTATTGATTGGCTTTGGTAAATTAATAATAGGAGAAAATTAAATGAAGTTAATGGTATGTTTTGTTATGATGTTCTTTTTTGCTTGTGATAGCGGAAGTGAAATTTTTGAATCACAGGGGGTTATGTCTGTTGATTATGGGGTAGGTGCTCCTTGCGGTGGTTCTGTTATGAATTATAATGGTATGGTGTATAGAACTTATAATGGAGGTGCAGCACCTATTGATAATAATTTACAATTTTTAGTTGAAGAAAAATTAGGGGACTATAGCAATTCAGGTGATATTTATCATGCGGAAGTCATAAATGGAAATTTATGGTTTTCTGTGGTAACGTATGATGGACTTAATGATTTTATCAAAGTTGTTAACTCGGAGGGTCAAGAAATTAATAGTTATGAAGTTGGTCTATATCCCGGTGATTTTGTTTCTTGGAATAATAGCCATGTATTTGTAGCAAATGAAGGTGCTTATGGTGCATCTAATGGCTCTATATCTATGATAACCCAGATGGGACAAATAATAACTTATCAAAATATTGGAGATGTTGTTCAGTCTGTTGAGGTTTATAACGATAAATTAATTGTCATAATAAACAATGATCATAAAATTAAAATTTTTGATATTAATTCTGAAGGCCTACAGCTTCCAGGGATAGAGGTTGATACCGGTAGCTCTAGCCCAAGGGAAATGGTGATTGTGGATGAAAAGATTTATTTTACTAATTGGGACACAAAGGATATTAAAGTATTAAATTTATTTACTTATCAAATTGAAAATTCTATTTCTGTATCAGGCTTACCTGAAGATATTATTACTGATGGACAGAACCTCTATGTTTCTATCCCTAATATCGAAAAATATGATCAAAACCTAGGATCAGAAGTTATAAAGCTTGATATAGGGACTTTAAGCGTACAAGATGTCTATGACGTAGGATTGGGGCCAGAATATTTAGCTTTCAATGATAATGGGAATCTTTATATATCAAGAAAAACATACAGTGAAGATTGGTATACAACCTATCATGGTACCTCTAAAATAATAACTCCATAAGTGACATAATGTCACTACGGGGAGACATAATGGCATTATACATCTGAAAAATTGCTAGGAAAAAATCATTTTAACTGTTTTGGTATAGCTATTGCATAATTTATTAGTGAATTTAGTTTAAATAAGGAGAAATAAAATGAAACTAATAAAATGGATAGATAGACCTACTATATTAATGGATGAAGTTAATCATTGGCTTGATAGCTTATCAGTAGATACTCCTATAAATTTTTATAATAAGAGTACTAGCTGGGTTCCTCAGTTTGAAGTTAGAGAAATTGATGATAGCTATCAAATTTTTGCTGAATTACCAGGAATGAATAAAAAAGACATTAATGTTGAAGTTGTTGATGGAAATTTAACAATATCGGGAGAAAAATCTAATTCAGATACAGATAAAAAACATTATTCTGAAATATCCTATGGTAAGTTCAATCGTAATTTCAATTTACCTGAAGATGTTCTACCAGATGAAGTATCTGCAAAAATGAAAGATGGTATACTTGCGATATATATTCCTAAAATGGAACAAATAAAGCCGGAAGTTAAAAAAATATTAATTAAATAGTAGTTTTGTGGTTAAATCTTCCAACAGGAGAAAAGGGGCACTAATTTTTATTGGTGCTCCTTTTATATTATGAATATGCTAGGATCTATTTCGTTTGACCAGGCCAAGATTCCTCCCTTTAAGTTGTAAATATTTGAAAATTTATTATTATTTAAATATTCACAAACCCTTGCAGATCTTTTACCTGATTTACAATAAACAATAATTTCTTTATTATTATCTAATTCGCTTATTCTAGAGGGTATATCATTCATGGGGATATGATATGATTGGTCTGATATTTTAGATATCAAAACTTCATTATCAGTTCTAACATCTAGAAGAATAAAATCTTTATTATTATTTAACATAGATTCTAATTCTTGTACGTTTTTTTCTTTCAAAATTATATATTCCTAAATATACAATTAAAATTTAGACATTTTTTTCTTTTTCCAAAGAGGAACTTTAGCTTTAGCTAATTTTCTTTGTTCGCTAGGTTTTAAATAGAAAGTCTTGCTTTTGTACTCTTTTAAAATACCCGCTTTTTCCCATTTTTTCTTAAACCTTCTAAGCGCTCTTTCAAATGGTTCATCATTTTTAACTTTAACACTTACCACTTATATTAACTCCTTTGTTATTATTTCAACCACTATATTTTGTGGGCCCTCAGGGACTTGAACCCCGGACAAACGGATTATGAGTCCGCTGCTCTAACCAACTGAGCTAAGGGCCCTAAAAAGCAGGAAAATTTATGTAGAACATAGATAATAACATAGCATTATTTATTTATTTCATATTCTCCTGTTTGGATATCCCACAATTTCTTATAAATATTTTTATTATTAATCAATTGATTATGGTTCCCCTCTTCTATAATATTACCATCCCCAATGACTATAATATTATCTGCATTTCTTACTGTAGATAATCGATGAGCAATAACGATTGTAGTTCGATTTTTTGATATTTCATTTAATGCTATTTGAATCAGATGCTCTGTCTCATTATCAATAGCAGAGGTCGCTTCATCAAATATTAATATAGGAGGATTTTTATATAAGGCCCTAGCAATAGCAATTCTTTGTTTTTGCCCCGCTGATAT
>CAYOTG010000081.1:4836-5047 GCA_964406825.1 uncultured bacterium | reverse complement strand
ATCTGAAGCCGATATGATTGAATAGTTTTTTTACTGTAATCCTAAAATTATATTTACAATATTAACAATATCTAACACATTAATTGTTTCATCATCGTTCATATCTGAACAAGCATTATAATTATCAGGGCAATCAGCACATAAAATAATATTTACCGTTAATACAACATCTAAGACATTAATCAATCCGTCATTATTAGAATCGCCCAAC
>CAYOTG010000081.1:0-4805 GCA_964406825.1 uncultured bacterium | reverse complement strand
GCAGAGCTTCCAAGGTCTAGTTCTAACATTGCCTCATTTGCCCCATCATTAAAACGCATTTCTGCTGTTCCACCAACTCCGCTGATAATTGCTGTAAAAACCACACCTTCAGAATATGTGTGACTAGATGGCGTCATAACAAAAGCCATGTCATCTATAAACACATCATGAGAAACAGCTAAATTATTATCTGCATCAGTATATATAACGGACAACTCTCCAGTGTCTTGATTAAACAAGGCATCTGAAAGAACAGGGGGAGTATTGCCATTTTGAGTTTGAGTAGACATTATAAAAACACCAAGATCAGAAGTGTCTAAAAGGTCAACCGCGATATCAAGCCCATCTAAACCAGCCTCAACAGTTGTACCAACCAAAGCAACACCATTAAAAGAGTTTGGCCACTCTCCCCAATCTGAATCGTTAGTTATAATATCTAATAAAGAAGTAGCTTGAAAACTATTACCAGCAGTTGAGTAACTAAAATTTTCACTTAAAACTTCAAATCCTCCAACTTCACCAGTAGTTAAGTCCCCATCAATTTTATAAATCGCAGGATATAATTGTCCAAAACCTCCATTACCATAAGCATAGGCGTATGCAACAGGATTTTCAGCATCAGGATTAACAATAGCTATTGCATATAAATTCCAAGGTCCAAAAAAAGAACCATCATCACAACAATCACCTTGTAAATCCATTGAAGCATACAATTTATTGTCACTATACGTTGCTCTAAGAGCAACAATATCTTGTCCTGAATCTGTATCTGCATCTGAATCTGTTATAAGCGTGGTATATAAATTACTATTTGGGGGCCAATCATTATTTTGGTTATATGGAGATTGGGAAACAGTGATTTGTCCAAAATCTAATCCCAAGGATCCAGAATCAATAGAGCCTTGTAAATACCAATGTACATTTGAGCCACCATCAGTTACTGTTGTTGCTCCCCATGTATTTTCATAGCCTTCTTGATTAATTGGAGCAACATTTGTATTCTCAATCCAACTATTTTGATTATTTGTAGAAACAAATACACTGGCAGAAGTATTGTCAGCCTGTGTTAGCGAATCAGATAAATCAGCATGCGTTGTAAAATATACCGCAGGAGCTGATGAAGACAAATTCTCTAATAATTCTTCTCGTGTGAATGGCAATATTTGTTGAGCTGCAGCTTTTGCCTCCATGGCTTCTTCCCATATAACTTGAAAAGCGCTTAATAACATTTCATTGTTTTGCTGAGCTGTAGGTTGAATGGGGTTACTCAATAATATCCCAGACACACCTAATATATAAATAATTTTTTTTGTACAATTTAACATAACTTATCCCTCATTAATTATTAGTCGTTGCAAATATACTAATATAACTACTATTAATAATAGATTATTTTGTTACAAGTTTTATCAAGAAAGTTGAGAGAGAGTTAGTCCTGCAATTGGGACACGATAAGGAGAACAACTTAGATAGTCAACTCCAGCACTAACTAAAAATTTAATCGACTGTGGATCACCGCCATGTTCTCCACAGACGCCTATTTTAATATTCGATTTAATTGATTTTGCCTTTTTAATGGCAATGATAATTAATTCACCAACTCCACTAACATCTAAAATTTGGAATGGGTCGGAATCAATAATTTTTTTATTTAGATATTCTGGTAGAAAACCACCAATATCATCCCTAGAAAAACCAAAGGTGGTTTGGGTTAAATCATTAGTCCCAAAGGATAAAAAATCTGCATGCAATGCAATTTTATCTGCAATGAAACAAGCTCGAGGTAATTCTATCATAGTGCCAATTTTAAGATTAATTGATTTTATTTTATGTTTTTTTAACGTTTTATTTATGACAGATTTTACAATGTTTTTTTGATGAATAAATTCACCTAAACTTCCAACTAATGGAATCATTATTTCTGGTTTTGGATTATATCCCTCTTTAATTAATTGAACAGTAGCTTTCACAATAGCCAAGGTTTGCATTTCTGTTATTTCTGGGTATGTAATACCTAGGCGACACCCCCTGTGTCCAAGCATGGGATTAGCTTCATGCAGGGATTCAATGGTTTGATTTAATTGTTTTTTAGTTACATTTAAACTATTTGCTAATTCTATAATTTGCTCATTCTTGACAGGCAAAAATTCATGTAATGGAGGATCCAATAATCGTATAGTGACAGATTTTTTGTTCATTGCTTTAAGGATTTTATAGAAATCATTTTTTTGATAGGGCAATAATTCCATAATTGCCAATTTTCTATCTTGTATATTGGTCGCCACAATCATTTTACGAATTGCTATGATACGTTTTGGCTCAAAAAACATATGTTCTGTTCTACACAAACCAATTCCATCAGCCCCTAGTGTCAATGCAGTGATTGCATCTTTTTTACTATCCGCATTTGTCCTAACTGTAATTTTTTTATTTTGATTGATAATTTTTAATAAATTATTAAACAATTGATTTTTTTTAATATTTGGTTTTACTAAAGAGAGCTTTCCTAAATAGACTGACCCTTGCGATCCATCTAACGTAATCCAATCACCTTGCTTCACAATATGCTTATTGATAATAAATTGTTTCTTTTTATAATCTATAGTTATTTCATGACAGCCCACAATACAGCATTTACCCCATCCTCTTGCTACAAGAGCAGCATGTGATGTCATCCCCCCCCTAGAAGTCAATATAGCATTAGATACAAACATGCCCTGAACATCTTCTGGAGAAGTTTCTTCTCTTACTAAAATAACTTGTTTCCCTTTTTGATAAAACTTTTTTGCAACATCCGGAGAGAAAACAACCTGACCAGTTGCACATCCAGGTCCAGCAGGAAGCCCCTTAGTAACAATATTTGAATTTTGTATTTTTTTATAATTAATGGTTGGCAATAAAATTTCATTAATATGTTGGGGAGATATTTTTTGTAACATTATTTTTTTTGTATGCATTTTTTCTTCTAGCATATCAATAGCTATTTTAATAGTTGCAAGTCCATTTCTCTTGCCATTACGCGTTTGTAATAACCACAACTTTTTATTTTCAATAGTAAATTCTATATCTTGCATTTCATTATAATGGGTTTCTAGCTTTTTTTGAATTTGATTTAATTGTTTATACATTGATGGCATTTGATGTTTTAAATCTTGCTTAGATGCATTGCAGATTGGTTGAGGGGTTCTAATTCCGGCTACAACATCTTCACCTTGTGCATTACGTAACCATTCACCAAATAATTTGTTTTCACCTGTAGATGGATTACGCGTAAAGGCTACTCCAGTGGCAGAATCATTCCCCATATTTCCAAATACCATACATTGGATATTAACAGCTGTTCCCCAATCATGTGGGATATTTTCTATATTACGATAGTTTACTGCACGTTTGCCATTCCATGATTGTAATACAGCTTCAATTGATCCCCACAATTGGTTTAATGGATTATCAGGAAACTCTTCCCCAAAAACATCAAAAATTTTATTTTTAAAATTTTTACAAAGCTCTATTAATTCTATATCACTCAATTCACTGTCATTATTATAATTATTTTTTTTCTTTATTTTATTTAATATATCCTCTAGCTGAAGTCTTATATTATGATTTTCTAAATTTGTTTCCATTACTACATCTGCATACATCATAAGTAGTCTTCTGTATGAATCATATACAAATCTAGGATTTTTAGTTTGTTGAATTAAACCAGGAATAGTATTAGATGTTAACCCAATATTTAATACAGTTTCCATCATCCCTGGCATAGATTGTCTTGCTCCGGATCGGACCGATAACAATAGAGGATTGTCCTGATTTCCAAATAGCTTGTTTATTTCTTGTTCCATATCGCCAAGTGCTTTTTCTACTTGTGTTTTAAAACCAGAGGGATATTTGTTATGTTTCATATAATATGTACACACTTCTGTGCTAATTGTAAATCCAGGAGGAACAGGGATTGCTAAATTAGTCATTTCTGCTAAATTCGCCCCCTTGCCACCAAGCACTTTGTACATAGCAGCAGAACCTTCTGCTGAATTCCCCATAAAAGAATAAACATATTTTTTCATATGAAAAATTTATTAGTTGTTAAACATTGTCTTGTATTGGATGAGATAAATTTACAATATCACAAGATATTTTACCAATGCTTATCCTTGGCTATGGCTACCTATTTTAAACGATAGTTGATGTATAGTAATTAATTGTAATTAGGCGGTAATATTATTAACTTATTCTTGTTGTAATCACTAAAAATTAAATAAGCATAATTATGAATATTAAAAATATGAGAAAACCCAATGAAGAGGGTCAATGGGGAAAAGTTAAAGCGTTTTTTGATGTTGAAAATTCTGGTTTTGAAATGAAAGGATTTAGAATTATTGAAGGAATTAATGGTTTATTTGTTAGCATGCCAAGTCGTAAGGGAACAGATGATGAAGGCAATGACAAATGGTTTGATACCATATGGATTGAATCAAGAGAAACAAGAGAAAAACTAAATACCCTTGCTATTGAAGAATATAATAATGATTCAGAAGGAGAGTCTAATAATACTTCCCCTGAAACAATGACAGAAGCCACTACAACAGGAGATAATATTAAAGAAGAAACACCATCATCACAAGATACAGAGACGGGTTCAAATGCTCCTGCATTTTCAGATGATGATATTCCTTTTTAAACGAAATGAAATTTCTATTTTCTTCGCTAGGTAAAAAAATTCAAATAGCTTTTTCTGGTTTATTGTTATGTATTTTTTTACTGATGCATTTAATGAATAATATGGCATTATTTGCTGGACCAGA
>CAYOTG010000080.1:0-5199 GCA_964406825.1 uncultured bacterium | reverse complement strand
TTTATGTTATAAAGAACTTTCGCGGCCTGTTCACCACCCATTACAGCAATTTTAGCACTTGGCCAAGCAAATAGAAATCTAGGATTATAAGCTCTTCCTGACATAGCATAATTACCAGCACCATAGCTACCCCCTACAACCAATGAAATTTTTGGTACTTTGCAATTAGATACGGCATTAACCAATTTTGCTCCATCTTTAGCAATTCCAGACCATTCTGAATGCTTTCCTATCATAAAACCATTAACATCATGTATGAATAATAAGGGGACTTTATCCTGATTACAATTCATAACAAATCGTGCTGCCTTATCTGAAGAATCATTATAAATAACTCCTCCAAGTTGAATCTGCCCCTCTTCTCCTTTAATAACTATTTTTTGGTTTGCAATAATACCAACATTATATCCTCCAATTTTGGCATGTCCACATATTAGAGTTTGTCCATAATCTTTTTTATATTCATCAAAATTACTAGCATCTACTATACGAGCAATAACCTCTCTCATATCATACATTTTATTTAAAGAAGGATCGACAATCTTTAACAAATCTTCCTTCTCATATTCTGGTTCTTTAATTTCATTATTCTTCTTAAAAATAGATGGACTTACAAAATTAATATTTTCTATAATTTTTTTAATTCTCTTCAATGCGGCATAGTCATCTTTTTCTTTATAATCAGCTGTACCGCTGATTGCAGTATGAGTATTAGCTCCACCAAGAGTTTCTTCATCAATATCTTGACCAATAGCTGCTTTAACAAGAGCAGGGCCTGCTAAAAACATACTGGCACCTTCTACAATAATATATTTATCACACATAACAGGTAAATATGCACCCCCTGCAACACATGGGCCCATTACACAAGCAATCTGAGGTATCCCTTTTGCAGATATAATAGCATTATTATAAAATATTTTACCAAAATGATTTTCATCAGGAAATACTTGGTCTTGTAAAGGTAAGAAGACACCAGCAGAATCAACTAAATAGATAATAGGGATAGAATTTTCTAACGCTATTTTTTGAGCTCTTAAAGTTTTCTTTAAAGAAAGTTCAAAATATGCTCCAGCTTTAACGGTAGCATCATTTGCTATAATCATACATTCCTGATTATTAATTTTACCTAAACCTGCAACTACACCCGCAGCGGGAACACTGCCATACTCTTTATACATATTATGCGCTGCAAATTTTCCTATTTCTAGAAAAACTGTATCAGAATCAATTAAATTATCAATTCTTTCTCTAACGGTAAGCCTGCCCTTAGAATGCTGTCTTTCATAGGCTACCTTTCCTCCTCCTTTATCAATCGTGTCTGACAATTGATTCATTCTATCAATCATCTTAGAAAAAGCATTATGATTAATTTTAGTACTATCCTTTTCTTCTATCTTTGTACCAATTTCACTCATTTTCACCTACCCATTTACCCATCTTATCATATTTTTCAATTCTTTGTTCAACCAATTGATCTTTAGTTAAAGCATTTAACTCTTCTAATGTTGCTAAAAATTTTTCCTTTACATAATTAGCAGACCTTTTATAATCATTATTAGCTCCACCTAGAGGCTCTTTGATGATGTCATCTGCTATTCCCATATCATATAAATCGTTTGAAGATACTCTCATGGCATCTGCAGCCACTTTAGATTTAGAAGAATCTCTAAATAATATTGAGGCACATCCCTCTGGAGAAATAACAGAAAACCAAGTGTTTTCTAAACAAATCAATCTATCTGCAACCCCTATAGCCAAAGCACCGCCAGATGCACCTTCTCCAATGACAATTGATATAATAGGAGTTCTTAAAATAGACATCTCGAAAATATTTCTTGCAATAGCTTCAGCTTGTCCCCTCTCTTCAGCACCTATACCAGGGTAAGCTCCAGGAGTATCAATAAGCGTTAATACAGGAATATCAAATTTTTCTGCAAGCTTCATAAGCCTCAAAGCTTTACGATACCCTTCAGGACGAGTCATACCAAAATTTCTCTTTAATTTTTCCTTAGTCCCTCTTCCCTTCTCTTGAGCAATAATCATAACACTTTTTGAGGCTATTTCAGCAATGCCACAAATAATAGATAAATCATCAGCATATTTACGATCACCATGAAGTTCAATCCAATTATCAGTAATCGATTCTATATAGTCACTACTATAAGGTCTATTAGGATGTCTGGCAAGTTCTAATCTTTGCCATCTAGAAAGATTAGAATATATCTTATGTTTTTCACTTAAAAGTTTTTTTTCTAACTCTTCAATACTTGTAGTAACATCAATCCCCGTAGAAACTGATGATTTTTTTAAAGTTTCTATCTTATCATGAATTTTTTTAAGAGGCAATTCAAATTCTAGTATATATTCACTCATAAAATTACTTTCTATTAAATAGACTCAATAGCTTCACATAAAACAACAAGATATATTTAACTATAATTTTAATAAAATAATTATTCCTATAATCATCTATATATTTATTATAAAAAATATATAATGACTTATAAAACTCTAAATTAACACTGAGATTAGAATTTTTAAAACTTTCTCGTTTATAATGTACAATTTTACACTCAGGATTATATACAACTTTATATTCTTTTTTTAATATTCTATAGCAAAAATCAGTATCTTCGAAATATAAAAAGAAGTTTTCATCAAATTGACCTATACTTTTAAATGTTTTCTTTCTAAACATCATACATGCCCCACTAATAGAATCTACATCTGCTAAATCATTATGATTCAAATAAGTATAATTATACTTACCAAAATATTTATTTTTAGAAAACAGTTTATCTAATTTTAACAATTTAGTAAAAATTATACCCAATGTAGGAAAATGCCTTTTTGATGACAATTGATATTTCCCTGATGGAAAAGTAACTTTACAACCCACGACACCCACGTTATTGTTATCTATAATATAATCAGCTAATAATTGCACTGTATTTTTATCTACTAATGTATCTGGATTTAACAAAAGAATCTCAGAACCCAAAGATTGGCTAATAGCATGATTAGCAGCACCTGCAAATCCTATATTATCATCTAGTTGAATAAATTTTATTTGATTTTCTTCACTGTTTAATAAAGAAATATCCAATGGCTCAGTTGAAGCATTATCAATAACAATAATCTCAAATGGATATTTAATATCGCTATCATATACACTATCTATACAAGACTTTAGATATTTTGAGACATTATAGTTAATAATAATAATTGAAATCAATGTATCATCCTTAATATCTTTTTTATTCGTAGCAATGGGACCATGTAGATAGCTTCAAAAATAATCTTTTTAGACATTTTAGATTCACCTAGAGATCTATCACAAAAAATTATAGGAATTTCATGTATAGTATATTTTTTGATCCATGATATAAAATTCATCTCTATTTGAAATGAATAACCAGAAGATTTAATTTTATCTAGATTGATTGATTTTAAGACATTAATATTAAAACACTTAAATCCTCCTGTTGAATCTTTAATAGGTAATCCTGTAACAATCCTTGAATAAACATTTGCAAAATAACTAAGAAATAACCTACTTAAAGGCCAATTAACTACATTAACACCTGTTTTATATCTACTACCTATAACTAAATCATATTGGTTAGAATAATCAATTAAAACAGGAATATCATCTGGATTATGGGATAAATCAGCATCTATTTGTACTACTTTAGTATAACCCTTTTCAATTGCCCATTTAAAACCAGCACAATAAGCTGTACCTAAGCCACCCTTCTTATTTCTATTTAATAAAAATAAACTTGAATTTGTCGTTTGCATATTTTCTATAATTGCGCGTGTTCCATCTGGAGAACCATCATCAACAACCAAAATATTATAATTATCATTTATTGAAAAAATTTTATGTACAATTTTCTCAATGGTCTTAGACTCATTGTATGTTGGAATAATAATTAAAACTTTCATTTGTTTAAATAAATTCTATTAAGACTATAATCTGTTGTATATAATTCAATATTTAAATCTCGTTCTATTTTTTGGCAGTTCAAGGATGTTTTTTTAGGCCTTAAAGCTACCTGTTTTAATTCACCTGAATTAATAGGTGAAATTTTACTAGAATCAAGACCAAATATATTGCATGCTTTTATAGCAAAATCATACCGACTTATAATATCCTCACTACCATAATGACAAATCCCTGTATAATCAACCAATATAGATGTAATAATTATATCTACTAAATCTGGAACATATACAGGATTACTAATTTGATCATTAACAACTTTGACCTTTTTATCATTAGATAATGCACTAATAAGCCAAGATAAAAAATGCTGAGCAGGTTTAAAAGAGTCTAACGAGGTAGAAAAAGGCGTATTATCACCTGAATATAGGACGTTAGGCCTTATAATCAAATAATTACAGTTTGAGCCTATAAGTACATTTTCAGATTCTAGTTTTGTCTTACCATAATAATTAACTGGTGACTTCATATCATCTTCTTTATAATCACCAGATTGGCCATTAAAAACATAGTCAGTCGAAATATGAATTATTTTCGATTTAAGAGGTAATGATTTTATAATATTTTCTATTCCTTTAACATTAACATCCCTTACCAAAGATTTTTCTGTTTCAGATTTATCTACATTAGTAAACGCAGCACAATTAACTACAATATCTGGTTTAAATGATTTAAGAATATTATGTACAGCATCTTTATTGGTTATATCTAAAGATAGTGGTGTTTTTTTATCTTTAGAAAGAGCTAAAACATCAAATAAATCGCTCAGTTTTCCCGTTAATCTCCTGCCTAGCATACCTGATGCTCCCGTTATAAGAATTTTCTTCATTCTTAGAGCATGCATCCATTCTTTTTAAATTCACCTAGTTTTGAAACTAAATCTGAATTATTTAAAGAGAATATTTCTGCACATAAGACAGCTGCATTAATGGCACCAGCTTTACCCATAGATACCGTAGCAACAGGAACACCTTTAGGCATATTTACTGTAGCTAATAAAGAATCTAAACCATCCATCATTCCACCTGGTAAAGGAATACCTATAACAGGTAATGTAGAATGTGCTTTTAATGCACCGGCTAAATGAGCAGCCATTCCTGCAGAGCCAACTAATATGCTATAGCCATTATCTCTAGCTTCTGATGCAAATTTAGCTACATCCTTAGGATTTCTATGTGCTGACATAACAT
>CAYOTG010000079.1:2898-5209 GCA_964406825.1 uncultured bacterium | reverse complement strand
CTGGAATTTTAACTTTTATTGTTGCTGTTTTTTGTTCTCGTCCTCCAGTATATCCAATACCATTACAAGAAGAACACATTTGTACATTCACAATTTGGCCCAACATAGATTTTTGAACATGACGAACCTCTCCAGACCCATTACAAGTATTGCATTTAACTGCGGATGATGTAGATGACTTTTCCCATCTTTTAATTTTAATTTTTTTTGTTGTACCCTCAAAGATTTCTTCTAAAGTAAGAGGTATAGATATTTTTAAGGTTTCAACTCCTCTTGTTCTAGATCTCCCTGACTGATTACCGAAAATATCTCCTCCAAAAATATCACTAAATCCTCCTCCTCCTCCAAAAACACTATTGAATATATCTTCTACATTTATCCCACCTTGAAATCCTCCTCCATGTGGGGAATTTCTAACACCAGCATGGCCAAACTGATCATATTGAGCTTTCTTATTAGTATCACTTAAAACAGCATAAGCTTCTGCAGCTTCTTTAAATTTATTTTCAGCTTCTTCATTATCTGGGTTTCTATCTGGATGGTATTTCATTGCAACTTTTCGATATGCTTTTTTAATTTCATCTTCTGATGATGTTTTACTAACTCCTAGTATATCATAAAAATCTCTCATTATTCACTGACTATTACTTTAGCATGTCTTAAAACCTTATCATGCTGAGTATATCCCTTTTGATATTCTTCAATAATTATATTTGTTTTTTTCTTAGTTTTTTTCATCATAATGGCTTCATGATAATCTGGATTAAAAAGTTTTCCAACAGACTTATAACTATTTACACCTAAATCTTCAAGTACAGAAAGAAATTTATTTTTAATCAAATCAATACCACTAATAATAGATTTGGAATCTATATCATCAGCTATCAGAACTCTTTCAATATCATCAATAATTGGAATAATATTGACAAAAATATCTTTTCCTTCATATTTTTTATCATTGGCTATTTGACTGAGCACTCTTTTTTTATAGTTTTCAAATTCTGCTAAAAGAACAATATTTTTACTTTTAAGCTCTTTTATTTCAGCTTCAAGTATTTTATTTTTTTCCTCTAATTTCAGTGTTTTATTTGAACTATTTTTCTTCTTTTTATTATTTGCTATTTTTGACATAAATAACTTCCTTATCTAATTATTAATCTTTTACATATGAAGATAATGCTTTTGAGCTGCCTAAGAATCCTAAAAACATACCTAATAAAAAATTAAGTAATACAATTGTTATAAAATCATAGTTGCTGATATCCAAAAATGGAGATAAAAAATAGTGTATCAAATTATATAATAGAAATAGCAATAAAAGAGAAACTACAGCTCCAATTAGACCATGAATCATCCCTTCTAATAAATATGGTATTTTAATAAACCAATTGGGAGCTCCTAGCAATTGATAAGTTTGTATATCTTCTTTTTTTGAATAAATAACCAGAAGAATGGTATTTGAAACAAAAAATATAACAATGAGAACAACAAAGAAAGTAATAGAAAAAATAAAAATCATTATATTTCTTATCAATTTATCAAATTCAATAATAGCATCTTTTTCATATAATGCAATATCAACTGAAGCTAAAAGCTCTATATCCTTTATAATTTTTTGTATTGAGCTATAATCTCTATGAGATTCTGATATCGTATAGATAGCACTGAAAGGCAAGGGGTTTTCTCCAAGAATTTCTATAATATCCTCATCAAATTGAGTTTTAAAAATATTCGCTGCATCAGCTTTATCAATAAAAACACCTTCTTCTATTTGATCAGTTGAAGACAGTATACTATTAAATTCTGAAATAGCTTGTTTCTCACTGATGTTCTCATCAAAAAAAACTTCTATACTATATCTATCCTTAAATTCAAGTGTTAAATCTTGAAAACTAATATATAAACAATAAGTTACAGATATAATAAATAAACTTACAGCAATAGCTAACGAAGATACCATTGTTGGAATTTTTGTTCTAATTAGAGAATGCAGACTTTCCTGCAATAAAAATATAAATTTATTAATCAATTATTCTCCCATTACTAAGTTCAATAAACCTTTTCTTTCTTGGCTTAATTAGAGGAAAATTATGTGTCGACATTAGTACAGCTGATCCACTATCAGTAAAAATATCTAGTAAATCTAGTATCTCATCTGAAACATTTGGATCTAAATTACCAGTAGGCTCATCAGCTAAAATAATTTTTGGTTTTTTAACAAGTGCTCTAGCAATACATACTCTTTGCTGTTCTCCTCCGCTAAGCTCAAGTGGATAAGAATTATATAAATTAGACAAACCTACTTTTAATA
>CAYOTG010000079.1:0-2798 GCA_964406825.1 uncultured bacterium | reverse complement strand
CCTGCTCCTGTAGGTCCCATTAAAAAAATCATCTCTCCAGCATCCAAATTGAATGATATATCGAAAATACCTATATCCTCTTTATATGTAGCTGTAACTTTTTGAAATTCTAGCATAGAATAATTTAAAAATTAATTAACATAAAGATACTATAAATCTTATGATTATTTATAAAGGTTATTATCTTCAATATATTTATACACTTCTTGATTTATTATTTTCTTTTGTAGTTGAATATTATTTTTAATCATTTTTCTTATTTCAGATGATGAAAACAAACAATTAAATGGAACATATTGAATATTTTGAAGTTTATGATTTTTTTTAGAAAAGTTTCCTCTTTTAAAGCATAAAACCTTAATATGTTTTAATATAAAATCAATTTTATACCAATTGAATAAATTAAATAACTGATCTTCACCTATTATCATATATAAATCAGAAAAAGTATAATTTTGAATTAAATATTTCAGAGTATGATAAGTATAGTTATCCTTATTTGATTCAAGTTCAAAAGTATCAATTTTAATATCTTTCTCACCAATAAGGATATTTAGCATATTTAATCTATGAAATTCTGATATAGGTGGATTGATTAATTTGTCTGGAGAAACACGATTTGGAATAATTAATAATTGATCAAACAAATCATAGCAATAATCAATCATCATTTCGTGGCCTTTATGTGGAGGATTAAAGGTCCCCCCAAAAAATGCAAGCTTCATTTTATAAGTTCAAAAAAAATTTTCATTTTTGAACCCTCTTTAGCATTTTTAATAATATCTTCTGATTTATCTAAATAAGAATTATCTTTAAATTTATCTTTATTATCATGAAAAAAGAAATCTGCATCCTCTATTCTATTATCTAATACATAAGATATAATAATATTATATAAAGCCTCATCTGTATAAGTAGTATCCCAATATTCAGATAACACTAAATTAAAATAAATTATTGCTGATTGATATTTTTCCATTCTTAAATATAATCTTCCTGAATCAATATCTTTTTTAGCCAATTTCCCTCGCAAATTTCCAATCATTAATTCACATTCAGATTTATGGCCGCTATTAGGATATTCTTCAAGAAATAATTGGATTCTATCAATAGTAAATTTCGTATCATGCTGATCTTTATTAGGATCAGATGATAATAGATATAAACATTTACAGGTCAAGAATTTTGATTTAGCTTCAAGCTCTGGATTTTGCGTTATCATGGTAAACTTATCATACTCTCTACTAGCCTGATAATAATTTTCTAAATGATAATAAGATTCTGCTAAATAATATTGTGATTTTGTTGCTATTGTTGATCCTGGATTATTATATATTATAAATTGAAATTGCTCTTTTGCTTTAGAATATTTTTCTTGTTCAAAATAAAACTTAGCCTCATCAAATTTATAATTTAAATCTTGATGACCTGTCATGTTTTCTCCAAAACAGTTCAAAACTAAAAAACTTAATAGAAAGTAAAATATTTTATTCATTTTAATTAGAATCCTATCGATAATTTAATCTCATTAGTAGCATATTTAGAAGGATTAACATCAGATGAAACCCTAAACCTTGATTCATTCAATAAAATATTAAACATACTAATAGCACGATTTACCAAAAGCAAGGATAATAAATCTCCTGCTTTATCATTATTTTCTTTATGTCTTGCTCTTAAAGTATTTTCATAAAATAATTTGTAGGGACTATAAGCTAAAGATTTACCATTTCCATCTACTACAATATATCCATCAGAGCTATCATCCCACCCTGCAAAGAACATATTATACTTACCAATACCTTCATAAAGATGATGGCTGTAAATGACACTATTAATTTTATTATCAATCTGATTTAAAAGCATATCATAATATAATTCAGTTCCATATTCAGGAATTTCATTTTCATCTTCATATGATTCAAGATTTAATAAACATATATAATTGAGTTCGGCACTTGTATTACAAACATCTAAATATATTGGAATAAAACTTGCATTATCTCCAGTTGAAATAATTGTCCCTTCATAGTCAAATTCTGCAGTATGTCCGTGATCCCATAGTAAATGAAAATAAAGAGAGTCATCAACTGGACCACTTATAAGAAAATTACTGTAGACATCATCAGGGGGTTCTGAAATAAAAGCACTTGTGTAATATAAACCATCAAGTCCCAATTGTATATTTGTAGAAACTTCTAACATTGAAGGATTATAATAATCTCTTATCCATTTGGAAAAATTCCAATGTTCTATAGCGTATTGCTTATATACTTCAGAGCTCAATACAGCTTCATCTAAATAATGGTCCCTTGTTAACCATAAAGACGTTTCAATAGTCATATAAATAACTCCTGATAACTTTTTACCTAAATAAAATTGGCCTGCGCCTGGTAAAACAGCAGACAATCCTGCTGCAAATAAAGATTTTCTAAATCTACCAGGAGAAGTTTGTACGTTTTTTTCTTCAACTGAATCATTCTTAAAATTTATTTGAGTTTCATTCTTGACAAAAATATCAGGCAATGGATATATGAGATTTAACAAGAATAAAACAAAAATAATAATTTTAAAAATAAATCTCATAATTAAAAATCAAATAATATTTTCAAATAGTGCCTACCCTGACTATTTATAGGGTCTTTATAAGGTATATGCCACTCATAACTTAGAGCTGTTGGATAAGAATAGAAAGAGAAACCAAACACTTTAAAACTGATACCAAAAGTTTGTTTAAATCTATTATATCTATTTTTCAAATCTTGCATGGTTTCTTCATTATCTGGATTATCTCCATA
>CAYOTG010000078.1:3272-5227 GCA_964406825.1 uncultured bacterium | reverse complement strand
TTTACTGGGTTCACCGTTAATGTAAATGTTGTACTATCAGATAAATCACCATCTGAAACAACTACTTCTATATCAAATGTTCCATTATAATCAGCTGCTGGTGTAATAGTTAGCGTTGAGCCATCAACACTGATATCTGAATCACCATTGGTTGCACTGAATGTTAAATCATTGCTATCAATATCACTGGCTGATAATTCTAATACCAATGATGTATCCTCATCAATGTTTTGATTATCAATATCACTTAATACTGGGGCATCATTCACAGGATTAACAGTAACATTAAAACTTGTACTAACACTTAATCTGCCCAGTACATCACTCGCTGTAACAGTTATTTCACCTTCACCAAATGTATCAGGAACAAATGAGAGTGTGAGAATCCCTTCTGAAATTGATACAGACAATTGGTCCATTGATTCACTGGCTGAATATGTTAGATTTTGACCATTTTCAACATCAGAAAAAACTGAGACTAAATCAATTGTAACATCATCACTATCCTCATCAACTTCTAAATCTTCAATTGGTGATACAACAATTGGAGCATCATTTACAGCATTTACGGTTAATGTAAAGTTTGTACTATCAGATAGGTCGCCATCTGTAACCGTTACAATTACATCTTCACTACCATTGTAGTTAGCAGGCGGTGTAATGGTTAGAGTTGTTCCATCAACACTGATATCTGAATCACCATTGGTTGCGCTGAATGTTAAATCATCACCATCAACATCACTTGCAGATAATTCTACTGATAATACGCCGTCCTCATCAATCACTTGATCATCAATATCACTTAATACCGGAGCATCATTAACAGGGTTAATAACTAAATTGAATGAACTGCTAATAGAATATTCTCCATCAGAAACACTGTATGAAACAATGGTTGTACCATTATAATTTTCATCCGGCGTAATACTTAAACTTGTTCCACTTAATTGAACACTTGCATTACCATCTACAAACGCATCATAATAAAGTTGATCACCATCAATATCCTCTGCAAATAATTCAACTGATAGAGAACTATCTTCATCAATGTTCTGATCATTAATATCACTTAAAACTGGAGCATCATTCACAGGATTCACCATTAATGTAAAGTTTGTACTATCAGTTAACTGAGCGTCAGTTACTGTTACAGTTATATTAACTTCACCATTAAAATTAGGCAAAGGAGTAATTGTAAGTTGGTCTCCATCAATCTCAAGACTTGTATCTCCATCTGTAGCAGTATAACTTAATGCATCACCATCAACATCAAATGCAGTTAAAGTTAAGGTGAGAGATGTATCCTCATCAGTTTCTTGATTAGTAATTGTATCTATAATAGGAGCATCATTAATAGGATCAATTTGAATTGTTAAATATTTTGAACTGGAAGATAGACTCCCATCAGTAACCTTATATTCTATAACTTCAATACCATTTAAATCTGGATTAGCGACATAGTAACCTGATAATTCATTGACTTCTAATACTCCAAGTGATGCATTACTTAAAATCAGGATGCTTAAATCATCATTAACATTATCAATATCATCAACTGGGAAATCAAATGATACTGATGTATCCTCATCTAATGCAACAGCAAAATCTGAACCTATCGGTGCATCATTAATTGGATTAACCAATATATTAAATGTTTGTTCAACCGTATATTCTCCATCTGTTA
This sequence comes from uncultured bacterium, assembly GCA_964406825.1. GTDB lineage: Bacteria > Fidelibacterota > Marinisomatia > SCGC-AAA003-L08 > D37C17. Next base: position 3,543 of record CAYOTG010000078.1, on the reverse strand, counting down.
CACTTACATATACAGATGCATTACCAAACCAATCAGATGAAGGAGTAAAACCAATTTGTGTACCATTAAGAACCAATACTCCATTACCTTCTAATAAATTAGAAGAATATGTTAATGTATCACCATCAACATCACTGGCATTAATATCAATACTACTAAATCCATCCTCATTAATTTCTTGATCTGAAATAAAAGATAGAACAGGAGAATCATTAACTGGATTAACAGTTAATGTAAATGTTATAGTATCTGCTAACTGAGTATCTGTAAC
>CAYOTG010000078.1:0-3172 GCA_964406825.1 uncultured bacterium | reverse complement strand
GCATCATTAACTGGATTAACTGTTAAAACAAAATCTTGTGAATCTGTATACTCTCCATCAGAAACAGTAACTGATATTGTTATATCTCCATACCAATCAGTATTTGGAACAACAGTAAGTGCATTATCATCCACAGATAAAGAAGCATGAATTCCATCTATTGCACCATATATTAAATCATCACCATCCACATCAAAAGCAGAAATTGTATAATTAAATACTTGATCTTCATCTATTGCTGCATCTGGAATAAAATCTAGGATAGGCGCATCATTAATAGGATTTACTGTCAATGTAAATGTTTGAGAAACTTCTAATTCACCATCAGTTAAATTAACAGTAACACTGATGTCACCATTAAAATCTTCATCTGGAATAACAGTAAGGGCATTGCCATCAACAGTAGATGTTGCATTACCGTCAACTAAAGATGAAAACGTTAATGTTTCACTATCAATATCAGAACCAATTAAACCAATAGTTAAAGAACCATCCTCATCAATAACCTGATTATCTATAAAATTTAAAACTGGAGCATCATTAACAGGTAATACGGTAAGTGTAAAAGACTGCTCTGAAATATATTCGCCATCAAAAGCAGATATAACAATAAGTCCACTTCCAGACCAATTTGGAGTTGATGCTATTGTTAATGTATTATTTGAAAAAATAGCAGTGAAATTTTCATCTGTAGTAGCTGTAAAGAAAATCATATCATTATCTACATTATACACATCTAATTCATAAACTAAAATTCCATCTTCATCTATAGTTTGGTTATCAATAGGAGATAATACTGGAGGATCATTAATAGGGAGTACATTAAGTATAAAAGATTGAGAATCAATTAGGCTCCCATCAGTGATGGTTATCGCAACACTTATTTCTCCATTAAAGTTAGCAAATGGTATAATAGTTAAATCATTATCATCTAAGAACACATCAGCGTTACCATCAATAGAAACCTCATAATCAAGATTATCTCCATCAACATCTGTTGCTATAATACTAAAGGAAAAAGTAGCATCCTCATCAACACTTTGCTCTGAAATAAATTCTAAAACCGGTGCATCATTAATAGGTAGTATATTAATAGTTACAACACCAACACCAGAGGTCCAAGTTCCATCACTTACTGTAAAAGTAAAGGAATCTGTTCCATTAAAATCACTATTAGGAGTATAAATAACTTCATTATCTTCATCTCCTGAATATAAAAAACCATTACTAGGACTTGTAATAGCATATGTTAAAAAATCTCCATTAGGATCAGAAGCCTCTAATGCAATAACTAAAGAACCACTATCTTCATCCATAGATACAGTTTGATAATATGCTACTGGCTGATTACACGAACTGTTATCACCAGCACAAATATCACATTCATCATATACTGCTGATCCAAAACATTCACCAAGACAATCTGCATCTTGATTGTAAGTATTACCAGATGTACCATTTACACATGTATTACAATCATCAAACGTAGCACAACCTGGGGTTAATTCATCTAAACAATCACTCGGAGTTAGTATCCCCATACAATCAAGTGGACAAGGTTCATCTCCTGTTGTACCCCCTACACAAGTACCGCATCCATCAAGATAAGCATCACCAAAACATACGCCTTGACAATCTTGATCAGCATTTTCAATATTACCTGAATCACCACCAGCACATGCACCGCAATCATCATAAAAAGCTATACCACCCAAAGTGCCTGCACAGTCATCACCCACAGATATTGAGTTAATAATCCATGTCCCTAAGTTTTCAAATGGATAAGTTTCTGAAGATGTAGCAGTATAGTATGTATTAGCAGATACATCATAGACTTTAAATGTAGGGGTTTGACCATATCCTAAATACCCAACTGTCCATTGAGTGTCATCATCTCCCATAATTGGAAGGGATGTATATTCACCAGACCATACCTGTGAACCCACACAAACATCATCATTAAAAGCTCCTATCCAATCTCCTTCATCAAGCGAAACACCATCTATATCTCCTTCTAGAAATAAATAAAATGCTTGAAACCTTGATTGATTGTACTGAAAATCTTCAGGTGCATCCTGAGAGAAAATAAAACTTACATTAGATAATAAAAATACTAGTAAAAATTTTATGTTTTTCATCATATTAAATTCCTGTTATAAAAAAATTCCTGTTATAAAAAAACTTCTATTTAAACAAAACACTCCCTTATAATAGCAGCTAAATCACAATGTTTTAGCTGCTATTATTCTTGGAAGATAATACCTCCTTAAAAGGTATTATTTTATAAGCATTATTTTTTGATTTTGTACCGCACCATCCGCAATTAAACGTACAAAGTAAACCCCACTGGATTGCAATTCTGCATTCCAAACAACTTGATATGAATTAATAGAACCTGATTGAAGTTCATTAACTAGTTCTGCAACCAATCTACCTCTAATGTCATAGATAGATATATTAACGAACATCTCACTTGGAATATCATATTCAATCGTTGTTACAGGATTGAATGGATTTGGATAAGCGTTATGCAATGCAACCTCTGTTGGGAAAACAAGCCCATCAGATAAAGTAACCAATGCATGACCGCCACCTATAGAACTAAAGAAAGTTCGACTACCTGATTTAACATCAACATTCATTGTAGTTATACTTCCATTAGAACTATGAATTTTAATCACTGGGATATCTCCTGTATTACAGTAGCCAGCAGATGCTAGCGCAATCTGATCAGAAGAATCATCATATCCCATAATTGGAAGGTCTATCATACCTCCCGCTTTATACTGTCTTGCTCCAACAACAACATCACCATTATATGCAACAACCCAATCTCCTTCACGAATTTCAACACCTTCTATAGTAGCTGTTTCAATAAAATAGAAATATTGATTGGTTGTATTAATATAATATAATTCCTCTGTTACGGGAGGCTCTTCATCAGCAAGTCTTGGAAGACCTGATGGATCATTATATTCAAATACAAAAGATTCATTAGCAACAACCCAATAACCACTACCTGCATCAATAGTAGATAAAGCTCCTGAAAATCCACCATCAGATACTAGCGCCATTTCACCTGCACCATATACAGCATCCATGCTACCTACAGCAGACGCAGGGAATGCATCTCCTATATTTTGATCGTATGCATGATCGTATGATATTAAGT
>CAYOTG010000077.1:0-5264 GCA_964406825.1 uncultured bacterium | reverse complement strand
AACTTGAAAAACACTTTATTGATTTATTAGAACATTCTAATATAGATTATAGAATAAATGGAGTTGACAGATTAGCAGGGATAATGAATATTACATTTTTTGGGGTTGAAGGACATAACCTTTTAATGAATTTAGATATGGAAGGGATTGCCATATCATATGGTTCTGCATGTTCATCAGGTTCTACCAATGCTCCACAAGCACTTATAGAAACAGGGATGCCTGAGAATGAAGCTCGGTGCTCCGTAAGAATATCTATTGGAAAAATGATTGTAGAAAATGATATAAACAGATTATTTATATCTATTGAAAATATTATTAATCGGATACAAAAAAAATGAAAGAAAAAGTACTTGTTGCAATGTCAGGAGGTGTTGATAGCTCGGTTACCCTTTTAAAAATTATTGAAATGGGGTATGAAGCTATTGGAGTAACAATGAAATTATGGGAATATAAAGATTTTGGAGGAAATAATCTTCAAGAAAACAATTGCTGTGCTGTTAGTTCTATAAATAAAGCAAAGCTAGTTTGTGAAAGAATGGGCGTACCCCACTACACTATTGATTTTACAGATAGCTTTAGAAAAAATGTTGTTGATAATTTTGTAGATGAATACATAGAGGGGAAAACTCCTAATCCCTGTGTTAGATGTAATTCCTTTATAAAATGGGATACATTTATTGAACAGGCAGATATTTTAGGTGCAAAATATATAGCAACAGGACACTATGCACAAATAGGTCAAAATAATAATGGGTATTTTATTAAAGAGGGGGTAGATAAAAGGAAAGATCAATCTTATGTTCTATGGGGTATCCCAAAAGAAACATTATCAAAGACTATACTGCCACTTGGAGATTTGACTAAAGAAGAAGTTAGGCAAATTGCAAGAGATAATAAATTAGAAACAGCTGAAGAACCTGAGAGTATGGAAATTTGTTTTATAGCTGATAATAATTATAAACGATTTATAAATGAATATGCTTCTGAAAAAGTATCTCATATTGAAAATGGAAAAACTTTAGATGAAGATGGAAAACAATTAGGAAATAATGAAGGCTATATAAATTATACTATTGGCCAAAGAAAGGGGATAGGATTATCCAATCCAAACCCATTATATGTAAAAGAAATTAATCCAAAAAACAATACTATAGTTGTTGGGGGGAAAAACTCTCTATTTAAAAATATTTGTAAAGTGAAACATTTAAATTGGTTAATAGATAAACCAAAACTTCCACATAAAACATTATGTCAGATTAGATACAATGGGAATAAATCAGAAGGGATAATCATTGAAGATGATAATGATTTTGTAGTTAAATTCAAAGAACCACAGCTTGCAATAACACCAGGACAATCCATTGTATTTTATTCAAATGATATAGTATCTGGAGGAGGCATAATTAAACTTTATGACTAAAAAAAAAGAAACTCTCATTATTATCCTTGCTGCAGGCAAGGGTACTAGAATGAATTCTGATTTACCCAAAGTTTTACATCTGCTAAATGACAAACCTTTATTAGCTCATGTTTTGGATACTTCAAGTATGATAAAACCCAAACAAGTAATAGTTGTTGTAGGTTATAAAAAAGAAATGATAATTAAATATTTTAAATCAAAGGATATGATTTTTGTTGAACAAAAAAAACAACAAGGAACAGCGGATGCTATTAAGTATTGTTTGCCTAATATAGAAAATTTTAATGGGAATGTATTAATTTTATCTGGCGATGTGCCAATGATAACATATAAAAGTTTAAAAAAACTAATAGATATACATAATTCAAATAATGCATCAGCATCTTTAATATCAGCAAAATTAAACAATCCTACTGGGTATGGAAGAATTATTAAAAATAATAAAAACCAACTAATCAAAATTGTTGAGCATAAAGATGCAACATATATTGAAAAACAAATCAGTGAAATAAATTCAGGGATATATATATTTAATGCAAAAATTCTAACAAATATAATTCCAAAAATTGATAACAATAATGTCCAAAATGAATATTACTTAACTGATATTTTTAATTTTATAGATGGGAAAGATACATCAATATATCAAATTGAAAACTGCAATGAAATCGCTGGGATTAATACAATAGAACAATTAAAACAATTGGGGGAAAGTATACAGTGAAAAAACCAATACTTTATATTCTATCAATTATCCTTCTTGCAATAAGCGTTTATTATTTAAAAATATATTTGAAAAGTGATAGTATTAATGATATTACATATCAGACAAACCTAGAAAGCAATATAGTAATAAAAGCAGAAATAGAAATTTTAAACGGTTGTGGAGAATCGGGCATTGCAAATTTATATGCTAACTTTTTAAGACAACAAGGATTTGATGTAATTGAAAGTAAAAATGCTGATAATTTTGATTATTTAAATACTAATATATTAGTTCATAAAAAAGAAATGATGCTCATAGCTAAGGATTTAGCAAAAATATTAAGAATTAAAGAAATCCAACTGGATAAAAGAGGTATGTGGGATTTATCTCTTATTATTGGCAAGGATTATAAAAATTTAGATTCATTTGAAATAATCAAGAAATATTATCCCCCTTTTTAATTATGAATGAAAAAAAAATTATAGATGACATTTCACAATTAATGCTAGATAAAAAAGCCTTAGATGTAAAAATAATTAATGTTATAGGTTTAACATCATTAACGGATTATTTTATAAACTGTAGTTCACAATCAGATCCTCAAACACGGGCAATCAAAAATCATATTGAAGAACAATTATTAGAAAAATATAAAATAAAACCTTTACATATTGAAGGCTATGAAGGATTAAGATGGATTTTAATGGATTATATCAATATTGTTATTAATATTTTTCATGAAGAAGAACGAAAATATTATGATGTAGAAAGACTTTGGGGTGATGGAAAAGTGAAAAAAGTAAAATGAAAAATATAATAACTCAAGAAATAAAAAAGGCTTTAATTAAGCTGGATTATTATCATCAAGATGTAGATATTTATATCACTGTACCTAAAAATAAAGAATTTGGTGATTTATCAACAAATATTGCTTTTTTATTATCAAAAAAAATAAAAAAAAGTCCACTTAAAATTGCAGAAGATATTCAAGAAAATCTTAAATCCATTGATATATTTAAAAATATCAATATAGCGGGGCCAGGATTTATAAATTTTAAAATAAATCCCGATAGTATTGTTAATTATTTGAATGATATAATTAAACTGAATAATAATTATGGTAAAAATAAATCTAATCATAAAAAAGTCCTTATAGAATTTGTTAGTGCAAATCCTACAGGACCACTAACTGTAGGGCATGGTAGAGGAGCTATTCTAGGTGATACATTAAGTAATATTTTTGAATGGAATGGTTATGAGGTAGAGAGAGAATATTATTATAATAATGCAGGAAGGCAGATGAGAATTTTAGGTGATTCTGTAAAAGCAAGATATTTAGATTTAATTGGTGAAAAGGGCGAATTCCCTGAAGATGGGTATCAAGGAGACTATATACATGAAATAGCAAAACAATTGTTAGAGATACATGGACATTCATTAAAAGAAAAAAATGAAATTTTTAAAGAATTTTCTGAAAAATTCATATTTGATAATATTAGAAATACTTTAAAAAATATAGGAATTGTATTTGATTCTTTTTTTAATGAAAATACACTTTACGAAAACAAAGATATATACAAAATAATAGATGCTCTTGACAAAAAGGGATTAATCTATAAAAAAGATGACGCAGTTTGGTTTAAAGGAACTAAAGTTGGTAGAGAAAATGATAGAGTCCTCATTAAAAAAACAGGAGAACCAACATATAGATTACCAGATATGGCATACCATATTGATAAAATGGAAAGAGGCTATGATCTATGTATAGATATATTTGGGGCAGATCATATGGATGCTTACCCCGATGTGTTAGAGGTTGTACATCAACTAGGCTTTGATAAATCTAATATTAAAGTTCTAATACATCAATTTATATCAGTGCTAAAAAATGGCAAACAGGTAAAAATGTCTACTAGAAAAGCAACATATATAACATTAGATGAACTTGTTGAACAAGTAAGCCCAGATGTTGTGAGATATTTTTTTATTATGAGGGGAATAAACTCTCACTTGAATTTTGATTTAGATGTAGCTAAAGAAAAATCAGAAAAAAATCCCATTTATTATATACAATATGCTAATGCTAGAATAAATACAATATTAGATACTAATAATATAAAAACAGATGGTTATGATTTATCTTTATTAACTGAAGAAAGTGAAATTAAATTGATATATAAATTAATTGACTTTAAAGAAGTTATAACTAAAATTTCAGAAGTTATGGAACCTCAAATTTTAGCAAACTATTTATTGGAGCTATCATCAATGTTCCATAAATATTATTCTAAAAATAGAATTATAAATGATGGTGATATCGAATTAACTAAGGCACGATTAATTTTCATAAAATCTATTAGTATAGTGATTACCAATGGATTAAATATATTAGGGATATCAGCTCCCAAAAAAATGTAACATGGATAGTTTAGACTTATCATTTATTTTATTATCATTTTCATCTTTATTTGCATTATTAAATCCCATTGGGATAGCTCCGATTATACTCTCTTTGACAGAGGGATATGAAATCCAAGAATATAGAAAACTAATACTTAAAAGTATAGTTTTTGCATGCATAATATTATTGATGTTTGCTATAATGGGTAAAATTATATTTTCTTTTTATGGTATAACTCTTCATGCTTTTAAAATTGCAGGAGGGATACTATTTTTAAGAATAGGAATCAACATGTTAGAAGCTAAAGTTTCACGAACTAAATCTACTCCGAAAGAATCAGAGGAAGCAGGATCTAATAATGATATAGCATTTTCTCCTATTGGGATTCCTTTAATTGCAGGACCTGGAGCAATCACATCTGTAATGATTCTATCTGCCCAAACTACATCCTTTAATCAAAAAATAATATTCTATTTTAATATTATCATTACGCTATTTTTAACCTTTATAATTTTAACATTAGCAAAAAAGTTGACTAAAAAATTAGGCACAGTAGGATTAAGAATTATAGAAAGAATTATGGGAATGATTCTAATGGTTGTAGCTGTACAATTTATTATAGATGGAGTTGGAGTAGTAATCCAAATTTACGCAACAACTATTATTAAATAATCAGGTAGAATAGTCTGTGACCCAGGCAGGAATCGAACCTGCGACCATCACCTTAAAAGGGT
>CAYOTG010000076.1:0-5266 GCA_964406825.1 uncultured bacterium | reverse complement strand
ATTATTTATTAAGGTCAGTATTCCAGCTATAAATTTTAGATATATTAGTGATTTTTGTTTTCAATTTTTCAAGTTCAAGTAGGTAATTTGAGTTTTTTTTCTTTTGCAATTTTTTTTGCTTTTTCATAGCCTGCATCAACATGTCGTGCGACACCTAAACCAGGGTCATTTGTTAACACCCTATTTAATCTTTCATCCATTTCATGACTACCATCGGCAACAATAACAACTCCTGAATGGATAGATAACCCCATTCCAACTCCACCTCCATGATGCAAAGATGTCCAACTCGATCCTCCTGCTGTACTTAATAAGGCATTTAATATAGGCCAATCAGCAACAGCATCTGAGCCATCTTTCATATTTTCAGTTTCTCTATTTGGAGATGCAACAGATCCACAATCTAGATGATCACGACCGATAACTATAGGTGCATCTAGCTCACCATTTCTAACCATCTTATTTATTTCTTCTGCAAAAATATTTCTTTCTCTATAGCCTAACCAACAAATTCTAGATGGCAATCCTTGAAATTTAATTTTTTCTTGGGCCATAGTAATCCATCTCTTTAAAGGTTCATTATCAGGAAATAATTCTAATACTTTTTTATCAGTTTTATATATATCATTGGGATTACCAGATAATGCAACCCATCTAAAAGGGCCTTTGCCCTCACAAAAAAGAGGGCGTATATATTCAGGAACAAAACCGGGAAAATCAAATGCATCATTAATTCCAGCATTAGTTTTTGCTTGGCCTCTAATATTATTTCCATAATCAAAAACTATAGATCCTTTTTTTTGTAAATTCAACATTGATTTACAATGTTCTCCAATAGTACGATAAGATTCTAGAATATATTTTTCAGGGTTTGTATCTCTTAATTTAATTGCATCTTTATAAGATATATTATTAGGAAAATATCCATTTAATTCATCATGTGCAGAAGTTTGGTCTGTTACAATATCTGGAATAATTTCAGAATTATTAAATCTTTTAAAAATATCTGCTGCATTACCTAATAAACCTATTGATAATGCAGTTTTACTTTTCTTTGCATCAATAGCCAAACTTAGTGCTGAATTAAAATCTAAGCACTTTCTATCTAAATATTTTGTTTTTATTCTTCTATCAATTTTATCTTCATCAACTTCAACTGTTATATTAACACCACCATTCATTGTTACAGCTAGAGGTTGGGCACCTCCCATTCCTCCTAATCCTGCGGTTAATGTAATTGTACCCTCTAGAGAATTATTAAAATATCTTCTTCCAATTTCAGCAAGTGTTTCATAGGTTCCCTGCAAAATACCTTGAGTTCCTATGTATATCCAACTACCAGCTGTCATTTGACCATACATCATCAAACCTTTTTTATCTAATTCTCTAAAATGTTCCCAATTTGCCCAATTTGGAACAAGCATAGAATTTGAGATTAATACTCTAGGAGAATGTTTATATGTTTTAAAAATTGCAACAGGTTTACCTGATTGTATTAAGAGAGTTTCATCTTCTTCTAATGTTTCTAAACTAGAAATGATTTTATCATATGAAGGCCAATCTCTTGCTGCTTTACCTAGCCCACCATAAACTATCAAATCATCAGGATTTTCTGCAACTTCAGGATCTAGATTATTTTGAAGCATTCTATACGCAGCTTCTTGATGCCAACCCTTACAAGTTAACTTATTTCCAATAGGTGCTTTAATGATTCTTTTACTCATTACCTATATTAAAATTAACAACATTATATATTGGTGTATACCAATTAATTTCTTCTTTATATGGTTCATAATAATATAAACTAATATTATTAAACTTTTGTAATCGCAATAATAAAATCTTATTTGCTAAATCTATATTATTATCAATATATGAATTAAAACCAATAATAATTTTATCTAAATCATATTTTTCTTGATAGGCTTTTCCTAAAATTTTATTATTATAATTAAATTCATGGAAATCTAATGTATGATTTTCTACAACTACATAATCAACTAAATCATTTTGCAACCAATTAGACCAATTTTGATACCATCTATTTTGTGCTTCATTTGGAGATATTTTAACAGAAACTAATAATTCATTGTTTAAAGAATCTGTGCTTATAATTGTTTTTATACTTTGAACTAATTCTGTTATTTTAGTTTCTCTATAATTATCCCATAAAGTTTGTATAGAATCAACTTCTACTTGGGAATAACCAAAATGTTGTGACAGAATACCTCTATGTAAATCAAATGGGTTAATATTATGAGTATCTTCAAATATCTCAACACCTTTCTCATTATATCCGTAATAATAATTTTGATATCTCAAATAATCTAATAATATACCATCAAAACTATAATTCTCAATTATTTGAGCTACTATATCTAATAAATACTGATTAACTGAAGGATGTAATGGTGATAAAAAAATCCCCTCCCACTCCAAAGATTGTATTTTATCTAATTTTATTAATTTATCAGATTTACCATTAATATCACTCTCTAAACATTCAGGACATTCATAGTAAAAATGATTTTGATTATCTGGATAAAAATTCTTACTCCACAGCCTATACATATCCATCCAAGCATATACTTGGATATTATCGAGACTATCAATTTTAGTCATAAAAGATGATGTTGGATTAAAAATAATTGAAAATACGGTATCTACTTGTAAAGGATTATAGCCTCTCATGGATGTAGTGTCATTACCTGATATATATATATCATTAAAATAGCCATTGGAAGATTCAAAAATTCTTTCATTTTCTTTATTAAGGATTTCTCCATTTCGATAGGTTTCTAAAAAAACTTTATTAATTTTATTGTCAATTAAAAATTTAATTACCGTATCAGTACTTGTTGAATCCTTAATTGAATCATATTTAAGCCATATACTATTATTAGCTACTTTACTCAATAATATGTTTGATGCATGGATAATATTTGTACATAAAATAAAAAGGGCAATGAATATCAAAGCCCTTAATAATTTAATAAAATCCATATTATAATATTTTTTTATCACTCAGTACTTTCTTCATTTTCATCAGAATCAGGGACAAGAGTATCATTATCAATTTTTAAATCGACAAATTCAATAATACACATTTTAGCATTATCATTTTTCCTATTATCTAATTTTATAATTCTTGTATAACCACCGTTTCTATCTTTATAATTTGGAGCTAAATCATGAATTAATATATCTGCTATTTTTTTACTATTTCTTCCCTTAATTTTCTGTAGTATTAATCTTCTCCCATGTAAAGAATCTTTTTTAGCATATGTAATCAACCTTTCAGCAAACCCTCTTAATTCTTTAGCTTTAGGTTGAGTTGTAATAATCTGTTTATTGATAACAAAAGCAGATGCTAGATTACTTAACAAAGCAGATCTATGACTAGCAGTACGATTTAATTTTCTACCTCTTTTATAATGTCTCATTAATATTAGTCCTCCATATAAACGGATATATCCATTCCAAACCTAAGATCTAATGCAGTTAATTTTTCTGTAAGTTCAGTTAATGATTTTCTACCGAAATTTTTAAATTTTAACATTTCAGATTCTTCTTTTGAAACAAGCTCTGCAATAGTATATATTCCTGCAGCTTGTAAACAATTATGACTTCTAACAGATAATTCCATTTCATCGATTGATTTCGATAAAATACTTTTTATCTCTAAGGCTTCATTTAATTCTTCATCATTGACAGCTCTAATATTAGTTGAATCATCAAATAGGAAAAATCCAAGATGTTGTGCCATAATTTTAGCAGCATGGTTCAATGCATCTTTAGCACTTGTTGAACCATCAGATTCTATCTCTAGAACTAATTTTTCATGTCCTTCAATAGAAGCAGGTAAAGTTTGTACATCCCAAGCTACATTAACAATAGGGTTATATATAGAATCAACAGGAATTGTATTAACCGTATCATCAGATCTTTTATTTTTATCAGCTGTTGAGTAACCCTTTCCTCTAGAAACTCTAATCTCAAAATTGATTTTATCCTTAGAGTTAATAGTAGCTATATGCTCTCTGCTATTTAATACCTTGAATTCACTTAAGTATTCATTCAATTTAGATGCTTTAAATGGCGCTGGACCTTGAACATCAAAATTAATAAGTTCTGATGATGCAGCATCATCTTCCAATTTAAACCTAATTTTTTTAAGATTTAAAATAATATCACAAATATCTTCTGATACACCATCTATAGTGGTAAATTCATGCGAAACACCATCAATTTTTATTGAAGTAATAGCAGCACCTGGTAGAGCTGTTAATAATGTTCTTCTTAGGCCATTTCCAATAGTAACTCCATAACCTCTTTCAAATGGTTCTGCGCTAAATACAGCCTTATTTTTAGATTCTTCATTAATAGTAACTTTTATATCTTGAAAATATTTATTATTCATTATTTTAATATCCTTATTCTTTTATTTTGAATATAATTCTACAACTAATTGTTCATTTACTGTTTCAGGAATTTCATCCCTACCTGGAATATTATTAAAAACCCCATTTAATTTACTTTTATCTATGGTTAACCATGGAGCGGGATTATCGCCCTGTATTCTTCTCATAGAATCTTGGAAAATAGCAAATCGCTTACTTTTATCTCTAACTTGTATCGTATCACCATCACTTAATAAATAAGATGGGATATTCACTACTTTATTATTTACTAAAAAGTGTTTATGGTTAATTAACTGTCTCGCAGCTCTCCTGGTTGGAGCTAATCCTAACCTATAAACTGTATTATCTAGTCTAGATTCTAGCATAATTAGAAGGTTATGCCCTGTAGCACCTTTTTTTGAAGCAGCTTTTTTAAAATAGTTCCTAAATTGTTTCTCAAGAACACCATATAAATACTTAATTCTTTGTTTTTCTCTTAATTGGATACCATAATTAGACATTTTTGAACGTCTTTTCGTTGGCCCATGTTGACCAGGAGGATAACTTTTACGTATTGCTGAAAATTTAGATGATTCAAAGACAGGATACTCAAGTCTTCTAACAACTCTTGCTCTTGGTCCATTATATCTAGCCATAATTAAAATTTCTCCATATTTATTATACTCTTCTTTTCTTTGGAGGCCTACAACCATTATGTGGAATAGGAGTAACATCCATAATTGCAGTAATATTTAGACCACATGCTTTTAATGCCCTCACTGCTGATTCTCTTCCACCTCCAGGACCTTTCACTCTTACTTCTATACTGACCAATCCTCTAGACATTGCTTCTACACCAGCTTTTT
>CAYOTG010000075.1:0-5348 GCA_964406825.1 uncultured bacterium | reverse complement strand
TTGCAGTTTTACTTAAAATAATATTATATATAAATAAGCCAATTGACATAATTAACATAGATAGAGCAGATGGTATTCCTATTTTAAAAATTTGTAAAAGATGATTTTTGTTAAACTTGAAATTTTTAAAATTCAAAGTAAGATAGTTTCTATTTTTAAATACCATTATGTATGCAAAAATAATAAAAACTATGAATTGACTGATAACTGTTGCAGCTGCAGCTCCTTTAATTTGATAAAAATATATTAGGGGTGGATCTAGTATAATATTTAGAATAGTTCCAAACCCTAATATTTTCATAGGGAGCAACGTATCTCCTTCACCAGATAAAATGGATCTAAAAAATATTCCTAAAATCATAAATGGTGTACCTATAAGCATTGTAAAAAAATAATCTGAAGCATGTTTTAAAGACTCGGATTGTGCCCCCTGAGAAGATAATATCTTTTCACCAAGTAATAATCCAATCATTATAAAAACTAAGGATAAGAATATTCCAAGAATAATAGTATGTTCAGCAAATGAGTCAGCCTTTTCTTTATCTTCTTCTCCAATGCTTTGAGCAATTACTGTAGTTGAACCTGAGCCAAGACCAAATGTAATACCCATAATAATAAATAAGGCAGGAAATACAACCCCCAAGCCAGTTAAGGCTTGCCAGCCTACCCATTGCCCAATAAAGGCCGTATCTATTAACATATAAATAGCCTGAACACTCATTCCAAGCATCATAGGAATAGATAATTTCCAGAGAGAAATCTTAGGATTTTCTATGAAACTTTTGAGTTTACTTGAGGTATCTGTTCCTTTAAATTCCAATTATTTTGGGATTATTTTTAAACTTCTTTGTGAAAATTTTGAATCTTCAAAATTATTATTTAATGATATCTCATTAACTGTTAATAGGGTAGAATGATTCTTCTGAACATTTGCAACATCAAGCCTATCCATAATATAATAATTATCTATTTTAACAAAGTTGAATATTTTTGTTTTCAGTAATTCATTATTTAAATCATACGATTTTTCTTCAGTCGCTATATAAATATTTTCTTCTATTTCTTTTATTTTTGTAACATGCCTAGAATACTCGCTATCAATTCCTTTAGGCAAACTCTCTAAGGTATATTCATTATCATTATTCTCTATAATTTTATAATTATAATCACTGATTGTTCGATTTGTCAAATCTTCAAAACTTAAATCAGACCCCATAAAGGAGTCACTTTTTTGACTTGATTTGATTCTTTTAAATCTTGAAAATCCAGGCAACCACATGGTCATAAAATCATCTTTATCTTCATGCTCTATTTTTAAAAAAGCGATGCCTTTATCTTTTTTGGGTTTTAAAAACCAAATCATTTGTTTTTTGCTATCACCTTTTGATATTGAAATAAGCTCAAGTGTTTTTATTCTATCATCTTTATTGGTGAGAATCATCGTATTAATAGATTTAATATTTTCAGGTTTTTCTCTAGATTCTATTTTTTCTGCAAGTTCTATACCCGTTATAGCAAAAGTATAGGCTGTTATAAAGAATAATATTATTATAAATCTCATAATTTTTCTTACCTCATTTTTAATTTAAAAATTTCTAATGCTGCAGCTAATAGAGTAAGCGCTCCAATAGATGTTGCTAGCATTGCAAATATCATCAACCCCCCAATTTGCGCTAAGGGAATTATTGTTGATAATAATAGGGCTCCAAATGCCATATTAGACCAAGCATCTAATATAATAGGGTATCCTACATTATCAATGGTTTCTTCTGAAATACCAGACAATCCTTTTTCCTTTTTAATGCGTTGATATTCTGTTATATAATGAATAGTAAAATCAACCCCAACTCCTAAAATAATTGAACTTAATATTGCAGTAAGATGAGTCAGCTCAATCCCAAACCATCCCATGAGTCCAAAGTTTAATGTTATTGCTCCTAGAAGTGGTATAACTGACATGATACCATATCTCCAAGATCTAAAAAATAATGTAGAAATACAAAAAATAACTAGAAGAGAGAGTCCAATACTGATGGCTGAAGATTTAACAACGAGCCACATAAAATCAACAATAAAAATCATCATGCCTGTTAATTCAAATTTAAGATTATCATTTGAGCTATAAATGTTTTCATCAATAAATCTATCTATATCATCGACTATCCCTGGAACTTCTATGGTTGAAAATGTTTTCATTAATGCAATGATAATACCTTCATCCGCATCATAATTAATTAATGAACTCAAATCAGATTCTTCATTCATTTCATATAAAAAGAATAAATTATTAATCTGTTGTATTGAATCAGGAATAGTATAATATTTTTGATCTTCATCCATAATAGTTTTATGTAATTGTTTAACAATATCAATTACAGAAATTGTGGATGTGACATTTTTTGTTGAATCTAAATATGTATGTATTTTTTCTATATCTTTTAGGTTCTTTGGTGTTTTTAAACTTTCCGGACCAGCGTCGCTTGATACTTTTAAAATTACATTAACATTGCCCATCAAATGCTCATCTAGAAATTCAGCTGAATCTCTAATTATATTCCCTTTTTTAAACATCTTTGTATATTGAACTTCTACAGTAACAAAGAACAATCCAATAATAGCAAATACAGTGATTCCTATCCCTAATGATAAAACTTTTTTTGGATTTTTTGTAACTAGACGGCCAAATAGCTTCATTAATTTTTCTATATAATTGGGTTGAGAAACAGCCTTGGAATTGGGATCCCATTTTAATAATATTATTAAAGATGGAAGAGCTGTATTTGATAAAAGCCATGCCCACATTATACCAAAAGCGATAGTAATTCCATATCCAATCATTGCTGATACAGGAGAAAATAGAAGCATTAAAAATGCTGCAGAAGTGGTTACTGAAGTTAAGAATATAGGTAAAAATAAATGATTCATTGCATTTTCTATTGCAATTTTTGGATTTTTATATTTTCTAAATTCTTTAAAAAATCGACTTAAAACATGAACTCCATCTGAATTTGCTATTGTCAGTAAAACTATAGGCATAGATGTATTCATTAATGTAAAATAAAATTCATTAGAACCAGTGAAATGATATATCCATCCCATAAATCCAAACATAGAACCTAAGGATGAAAAAATAGTGAATAAGATTAAAAGAACAGCCTTGATATTACGTAGATTGATAAGCAGTATTATTGCCATTAACAAAAGACCAAAAAGCAGTAAAACTTTGACTTCTTTTTGAACCATTCCCGGAACGGCTCCTGTAACATAAGCCTGCCCTCCAAAACTCAATTCATAATCTTCTTTATATTTTTCAGCTATGCTATGAAGTGCCTTTGAGAGTTGAACATAATGCTCATTATCTTCAGGTATAATTATAATATTTGCATAATCATTGGTTTTACTAATAACCCTTGTTTTTATGGTTTGATTAGTATTTAAATATTTTATTGCCTGTTCTATTTGGGTATCATATAATATTGGAAATTCAAATAAATTATCTATAACAATAGAGCTATCTGCAGGATCTAAAGATATTTTATCCAAATTAGTTATAGATATAACCTCATCTATAATATCTAGAGATTCAAATTGAGTGCTTAAATCAGCAATAACATCCAAATCAGCCTTATTGAAAATATTTTTATTTTTATTTCCAATTGCGAGGTACATATATTCAGTTTTTCCATACTCATCTTGGATTTCTTGAAATATTGTTCGTGAGCCAATTTCTTCAGGAAGAAGATTTATCATATTATCATCTTGTTCAACATAAATAATACCGCTTGTAATTAAAGCAGTCATAGATAATGAAATAAATAATACCAGAATAGGTCTATTTATGCATGAAGAAATTAATATTTTATTGAGATATTTTATCATTGTATGATATTAATTAAAAAATGTAACTAAAATTAAGGTTGAAGTTTAGATTTAACAAAGAAGATTAATACTATAAATTGTAATGAACATTTTATTAAATTTGAGGTATAATTATTTAACTATATTGAAAGGTTATATTAAATGAAAAATTCTCTTGATACATATATGGAAAAAGTAATTAGCAAGAATCCTAGTCAGCCAGAATTCCATCAGGCTGTAAGAGAAGTTTTAGAGTCAATATGGGATTTTTTAGAAGAAAATCCTCATTATATGCATGTAAATATCTTAGATCGTCTAATAGAACCTGAAAGGGTACTAATGTTTAGAGTCCCATGGAGAGATGATAAAGGGAAGACACATGTTAACAGGGGGTTTAGAGTAGAATTTAATTCAGCAATTGGTCCTTATAAGGGTGGATTAAGATTTCATCCATCAGTGAATTTAGGGATATTAAAATTTTTAGGATTTGAACAGGTATTTAAAAATAGTTTAACTACACTTCCTCTTGGTGGTGGTAAGGGCGGCGCAGATTTTGATCCTAAAGGTAAATCTGATAATGAAGTTATGAGTTTTTGCCAATCTTTTATGACAGAATTACAAAGACATATAGGGCCATATACAGATGTTCCTGCAGGAGATATAGGAGTTGGTGGAAGAGAAATAGGATTTATGTTTGGCCAATATAAAAGACTTAAAAATGAATTTACAGGTGTTTTAACAGGCAAAGGTATTAATTGGGGAGGCAGTTTGATTCGACCTGAAGCAACAGGTTATGGAGCTGTTTACTTTGCTGAAGAAATGTTAAAGGTTAAAGGCAATTCTATGAAGGATAAAATAGTATGTATATCAGGCTCAGGTAATGTAGCTCAATATGCATTAGAAAAAGTAAATCAATTAGGAGGTAAAGCTGTAACATTATCTGATTCATCAGGTACTATTTATGATCCCAATGGTATAGATGATGATAAATTAAAGTTTGTCATGAATCTTAAAAATAATAGAAGAGGAAGAATTAAAGAATATGCAGATAAATATAATACTGAATATTTTGAAGGAAAACGTCCTTGGCATATTAAGTGTGATGTAGCAATCCCAAGTGCTACACAGAATGAAATAAGTGCAGATGATGCAAAAGAACTTGTTAATAATAATTGTCAATGTGTTGTAGAAGGAGCAAATATGCCTACTGAACCAGATGCAGTAGAAATTCTTTTAAAAAATAAAATTTTATTTGCTCCAGGGAAAGCTGCTAATGCAGGAGGTGTTGCTGTTTCTGGTTTAGAAATGAGCCAAAATAGTATGTTTTCATCTTGGTCTAGAGAAGAAGTTGATAATAAATTAAAAAATATAATGAAAAGTATCCATCAGCAATGTATCAGTTATGGTAAAGAGGCAGACTATATTAACTATATAAAGGGTGCTAATATTGCTGGTTTTATAAAGGTTGCAGACTCTATGTTAGATCAAGG
>CAYOTG010000074.1:0-5393 GCA_964406825.1 uncultured bacterium | reverse complement strand
TCATTTGATCATTACCAGATACAATATCTTCACCAACATGTTCTATTTTTGGGAACAGTGGTGTAGTAATTGCATAATAGCTATCCACTCTTCCAGTGCCTAACATCCCTTGAAGATAATCTTCATCATCTTGTAAAATATCATAAATAATTGGATCTGCTGTACCAAGTACCATTGTTTCTAGCATATTATTATTCCAAGTTGGATGCAATGATTTTAATAATCCAAAAACACTTGCAGCTATTGGAGAGGCCATGGAGGAACCATGCCAAGAAGCATATCCATTACATGTTGTGCTTCTAATATCTTCACCAGGGGAAGATAAATCAATAGTTTCATGATAGGTTCCCCAATGATTCCATTGATTATTAGAACCTAAAGGAGCAACAGCAATAACATTTTCATAGCCAGAGGGATATTGTATTGCATATTCTTGGCCATTATTCCCATTACCACCTGCACATACAATAATAGCATTATAATCATTATAACATACATTGATTGTTGCTTGCTCATATTGACTATAACCAATTCCTCCCCAACTATTATTTATTATTGTAAATCCTTCAGCATAATAACCTGCTTTTGCAGCATACAAAATTCCTGCGAATCCATCTGTGATATAAAGTTGTCCCGATTGATTTTCATCAGCTACCTTTACTGCCATAATACTACAATTAAAAGCAGTTGATGCAATTCCAGTATTATTATCTGTAGTAGATGCAAGTAAGCCCGCAACATGTGTGCCATGAGACCACGCATTATTATGAGGAGGATCTGGATCATTATCATCTACTCCTCCATTCCCAGATGGATCCCATCCAACTAAATCATCTATAAAGGTATTAGGATTATCATCCCAATCATCATCATCAATTCCATTTAAATCACCTGGGTCAAGATACCAATTAGATCCTGAACCTTCTATGGTACGTCCATCTCCATCAGCATCTTCAGCTAAATTTTGCCAAATATTATTATGTAAATCAGGATGACTATAGTTTACTCCTAAGTCTACAGATGCTAAAATTATATTTTGATTTCCTGGAGTTTGTCCATCATTTGTCCATGTATCCCATGCATCATTAGAATTAATTGCAGGCAAATACCACTGATTATTATAATAGGAGTCATTAGGAGTATAAAAAGGAAATCTTAAATATTCATATTCCACAGAATAAATAATATCTAATATTTCTAATCCTTCCTTTATGTTATTAATGTTGTTAGAATTTTGTTGAGGAAATTTTAATCTATATATTTTACTTAAATTAATATCATTATCTATATCTTTATTTGTAGCGCCAGGCAACCAGAGTTCAACTGTACTATTATTAATAGACTCTATAAATACATTTAAATCTTTATTACTGCTTGTATTATGATTTGTAAAATATATTTGTTCTGTATTTTTAATACAAAATAATAATGATTGCATACTGATATTGGTATTTGAAAATATCAGATTTAATAATACTGCAAAAAGTATTGTTTTCATCTTTATTCTAAAATGAATTTTAATTTAAAATAATATTAATTAGGAGAACAATATCTGATATATTAACAGCCCCATCATTATTGATATCTGCTACACTTAATTGGGTATCTGAGGGTTCTATATTCCCTAATATAACATTTACTAATGTAACAACATCAATAATATTAACCACATTATCTAAGTTTAAATCACCTGGCATAAAAACACATCCATCATCTTCTGGATTGTAGTATCCTGAAGAACAATCATCACATGAATCAGAGTCAACATCACTACAGATAAATTCATTATTATCATCACTATCTTCACTATCAACTACGCCATCATTATCATCATCAGTATCACCTGCATCACATATGCCATCACCATCATAATCCCATCCATCATCATCTAAATTAAAAGTTCCTGTTGAACAATCGTCGCAAGAATCTCCATCTAAATCAGAGCATTGATATGGATTATTATCATTACTATCTTCAGAGTCAGCTACACCATCTCCATCAGAATCTGAATTATTACTCCCATCATATGTGCCTTCTATTTGAGTTGCATTAGTATTCAGTGGATCTAACCATTGATTTACATCATTAAATGCACGTGAAAATTTACCGTAATAATCTTCTGTATCACCAGTTTGACAATTACCAGAGCCACCAGATAATTGTCCAACAAATAATCCTTCATCATTATATGCAGGCGATCCAGATGAACCTCCACGTGTTCCGCCTTCATCCCAATAAACTCTCCAATGTGAGCCTGAGGGGGATGATTCATTTTGTCCATCATAATCTGGGTCTCCCCAATTAATTGGGCCTGATCCATAAGCTGTATCATCATCAAAGTTTATTTTTTTTGGATCCCCATTTGGGTGATGTACGCCACATGACATTGTAGGGTTGCTTGATGTATTATCCCATCCAGCATAAAATATTCCATCAGATATAGTATTATCTGTAATTAATATCAAAGCATAATCCGGATCCATCCCATCTGAATCTGAGAGTAA
Source organism: uncultured bacterium (assembly GCA_964406825.1). Classification (GTDB taxonomy): domain Bacteria; phylum Fidelibacterota; class Marinisomatia; order SCGC-AAA003-L08; family D37C17. The sequence continues at coordinate 2,889 of CAYOTG010000074.1, read as the reverse complement.
ATTTCCACCATATTCATATGTTCCTTGGCTACCCCAACTTCCACTACATGAAGTAGTTTCATAATCAAAATAAAATCTAAATGTGCTTGGATTATCACCCACAACACAATGCCATGCAGTCCAATAATATGGGGTTAAATCAAAACTTGTATTATTTAACATTGATCCACTGCATATATATCCACCCATATCTAGAAAAGAAGTTGCATCTATTTGATTTTCATATCCATCAGCACTATTACAAATTACATTATCTCCACAGCTTCGTGAATCTCTTGTATTTGAAAAATTAAGTAGATCTCTATAGTCATGAATAACATAGTCAATATTAATTATTCCCTCACCATACACATTTTCAGGTTCATAATATTCTATATGAATAATATCTCCTTTAATTAAAGGAGTAGAAAATAACATATCAGGCTGATTATTATCATTAGTGTAGGCTCCAGAAATCATATCTTTTTTATCATTATATACAAAGAAAGTTGCACCTTCAGGCAAATAGAATTGATTATATTCCAAGCATATAGCATAAGCATCTTTAGTATGTATGGATAGTTTCCAAATTCTATCACCATTATTTAATTCAATCCAATCTCCTGAATTATTTAATGAAAAATCTACATTAAATTTATATCCATATCGAAAAGGAGTTGCAGGAGGAGTATTATAATCTTCTTCTAGTAATTGTTCAATATCAAGTTTTGGCATTTCAACGTCGATTGATTCAATTAAGATATTATTATCTAAACTATAGGGTTTTCCATCTTGTGTATTTTGACCCATGATGATCTGACTGATTAGTACGATAAAAATTGATATATATTTCATAAAATATTTTCCTTTAGTTTAAGATTAAATTTACTATACTGATAACATCTAGAACATCTATAGCTCCATCTTCATTTAAATCTGCAGCTTGATTATAAGAAAGAGAATCTAAGATGATATTAACTGTTAGTATAACATCTTGGATATTAATATTACCATCATCATTAACATCACCATATAATACAGATGAATAATAAGAAGGAGGAAATACAATATTATCAATCCAAGCAGCGTCATCCCCACTAGTAACTCCCTGATCTTTATTATATAGCCATAGGAAAGTATGTTCTCCAGGTTCTACAGGGAAACTGTTTTGAGACCAACTTATCTCTCCCGCCCATTTCCCTTGTTCTATACCATTTATATAAAACGCTAAATAATCATAATAATTTCCTGATTGTGATCCCACATCTTCACATGAAACCATCTTATCAAAACGAATTAAACCTTCTTCTACTATTTCCATTGTTATGAATAATTCTGAGGTCATATCATGATCAATAGTTCCTGATTTTGCGGAATAGGAATCTCCGATAAATTGATTTCCATCTATAGTCCAGTTATTGTCTCCTGAAAATTCCCATAAAAATTCATTAAAAGAAGCGCTATCAAAATTTTCAAATAAAGGTTCCACATCCAAATTATAAGTAGACTCCCATGAACTTTCTTCAGAATTCATATTAGCTATTAATGTAAAATTATGGCCATAAGGAGCATTCTGATTTATGTAGAATGATAGTTCCACAGTTGTTATTTCTCCAACATCTAAATCAGAAATTGAAATTTGTGAGTCTATTAAATTGATATATGAATTATTATATGGATTAGATAATTCTAATTCAATATTAGAAGCTGTTTCAGTGCCTAAATTTTCTATTTCTAATTCAAGAGTAATTTCTTCTCCAAGAGATATGATATCATCATCACCCGAATTAATAATATCAGAATTAATAATTGTATAAGCTCCATCTGGTGATGCTACAAAAATTTCACCAAAATAAGGAATTTTATTTTGTGCCGTAATAGTAATATCTAAAGTCCCTGGATTAGAAATAGGTTCAAAAACAAGGACTAGAAATCCTGATTCTCCTACTGTTCCAGAGCTAATCAAATTATTATTTTGAGATAATCCTACATAAGAAAATGGTTCTGCCTGTATTTCAATAGCTTCAGAACCAACAGGCAAAAATAAATCATAAGTTATATCATTCTCTGATGGAATCCCCTGATATGTTGATAAAGAAGGATCTCCCATCAAGTGATATATTTCCCAGTAGTAATCATCCATTCCATTTGCTTGTGCTACAGCTAAATTACCTGCCATTATAATTGCACTATTTACAACAGCCCAAGTTGTTTCATCTTGTAAATGGAACATCGCATCATATGCTCCTGGTCCAGTATTATTATATGATGGATTCGCATTAATATTTCCAGACCCAACGCCCCACCAATAATCTTCATTCCAATATGTTACATCAGATCCGCCAATATAACCAATAGCTCCAGCATTAGCTTTTCTAAGTAATGCTTCTCCAAAACATGTTCCACTATCAAACGCATTGGTTAAACAGCAATTCCCTACCATAGTTGAATATTGGCTGGTATTAGTCATATTGTTTGCATCAGTAATATCAAATTCAGGGTCAGCCCAACCAGATTCCCATCCATGAGCAGTATAGTTAATAAAGGCAACACCCTGATTTGCAACATTTAAGATTTGTGATCCTGCATTCCCAGATGCAGGATATAAAAATGTTGTAGAATTAATTCCATTATTTGAGTTGAAATAGTATTGATTCCCATAATTAATTTGTCCATTCCCATAGGTTGGTGCATAATTAGCATCCACCCCTGAAATCATTAAAACTTCTGCTAAAAATGATGGATCTGGCATCGTATATTGCTCATATTCTAGAGTTTTATCAACTTGTGCTATTACATGATTTGGGTTTTGTGCCGAAAAACGCCCACATAACACATCCGGGAGGTTATCATTAGTAAAATCACAATAATCTAAATCTGAAACATGTCCTCCACTAGAATAAGAAGCAG
>CAYOTG010000073.1:0-5399 GCA_964406825.1 uncultured bacterium | reverse complement strand
TGCATCAACAGCAGTATCTATTTCTTCTATTGTACTCATGCCTGTTGAAATTATAACTTTTTTACCTGTTTTTGTGGATTCTTTAATCAGTTCTATATCTGTAAGTAATGCAGATGGAATTTTTATAAAGGGAATATTATATTTATTTAAAAATTTTAAACTGTCTAAATCCCATGGTGATGCTGTCCAATCTATTTCTTTATTTTTACAGTAGGTATCAATTTCATCATATTCTTTTTTTCCAAATTCAACTTTATATTTATATTCTAAATAAGTCATTTTTCCCCATGGGGTATCTCTCATAACTGATTTTTGATGTTCTGGAACACACACATCAGGATTTCTTTTTTGAAATTTAACAACATCACATCCTGCAACTTTAGCGATGTCTATAAGTTTTTTAGCAATTGCTAAATCTCCATTATGATTGATGCCTATTTCAGCAATGATATAAATATCTTTTTTCATCTAATACTGCCCTTTAATTAATAAACTGAAAATTTCTTATATAAAATATACAATTTCTTTAAAAAATTAAGTATAATTATTTTGGAACATTCTTCACTATATTTTGTTTTAATTTGATATATGATATATAGAATAGAAAAAGATAAAAATATAGAGTTTGCAGCAGAGCTAATAATAAATGGAAATATAATTATTTATTCTACAGATACATTATATGGATTTGGTGTAGATGCTACCAATCCTGAAGCGATTCAAAAATTAAATAAAATCAAAGGACGATCTCAAGCATATTCAATTATTGTTAGTTCTTTCAATATGTTGAAAAAATATGCAAATATTGATGATTTTACAGAAATTGAATTAAAAAAAATATTTCCAGGACCATTTACAGCGATACTTAAAAAAATAGACAATAATTTATCAACATTGGTTACTAATAATTTATCTACAGTGGGTATTAGAATTCCTAATTTTAATCCAATTTTAAAAGTTGTTCAGAAAATTAATAAACCAATCATTACAACCAGTGTAAATTATCATATGGAAGGTTCAATCAATAAACTATCATTGATAGAAAATCAATTTTCTGATATAAATGTATTTACAGATTATAAAGAAAAAAAATCTATAGGATCAACTATAATTGATTTCTCAAATAGACCTTTTAAAATTTTAAGGCAAGGAGATGGAGTATATTAAAATATGAAAATCTATTTTAGAATATTAAAATTTGCCAAACCTTATAAATTATTTATTTTAATATCTCTAGTAACTTCAATCCTTTATGTTATTACAAATGGTCTTTCTTTGTGGATTATTGGATCATTGCTAAGCTCTGTTATGAGTGATGGAATTATTATTACTAATAATGCAAATGCACTATCATTTACCGATAAAATTAATCAATTTTTATTTAGTTATATTAATATGAATGATAAAGTTGAGTTATTGAAATTTTTAAGTTATTCTCTTATAGTATCATTTTTCTTTAAAAATTTATTTTTCTATTTTAATAATATTTCTTTATCCTATGCACAAAATGGTATAATCGCTGATATTAGAAATAAAATATTTGATAAATATCAAAATTTATCTCTTAAATTTTTCAAACAAAGGAAATCATCTGAATTAACTGCAATTATAATTCATGATGTAGGAATTCTTAAAAATACTTTTCATCAAACAGTTCAAAATCTTTTGAATCAACCTCTTAATGTACTATTCTTTCTTATTGCATTATTGCTAATCAATTTTCATTTAACATTAATTTGTTTTATTATTATTCCTATCTCAGGCTATATAACAGTAAAACTTAGTTCGAGTATAAGGCGAAAAGCAATGCGTTCTAGTAAGCAAACTGCAACGTTAATGAATATTGTGATGGAGAATCTTACGAATATTAAAATTGTTAAAGCTTTCACTAATCAAAAAAACCAAATAAGTAAATTTGTTCAACAAAATTTCAATTTATTTAATAAAGATTTTAGATTAGAAAGTTTAAAATTTTTAAATACCCCGATTCTTGATATGATAGGGGCATTAATAGGTGCAATATTACTTTGGATTGGGGGGAGGCTAGTTTTAGTAGATGGTAGTTTATCGGCAGATGGGTTCATTAAATTTTTTACCTTCCTTTTTGCAATGTTTACGCCAGCAAAAAAAATAGCGAATGTTAATGCCGAAATAAATAGAGGTATTGCATCTGCTGAGAGAGTATTTAATATATTGGACAATCAAGAAATAGAAGTATATGATAATCGAAATAAAATTGAGATTAATCAATTCAATAAATTAGAATTTAAGAATGTTTCGTTTTCATATGACAATGACAATAATGTTTTAGAAAATATTAATATTAAAATTAAAAAGGGAGATTTTATAGCATTAGTAGGAGAAAGTGGTTCAGGAAAAACAACTTTCTCAGATCTTATTTTAAATTTTTATACATTAAATCAGGGATTAATTACAGTGGATGATATTAATATTAAAGATATTAATGTGAATTCTCTAAGGCAGAGAATCAGCTTAGTTTCACAAGACAATATTTTATTTGATGATACAATATATAATAACATTAAGCTAGGAGATATTGAAGCTGATAGTGAAAAAATTTATGAAGCTTCTAAAAAAGCGAATGCTTATGAATTTATAAATAAGATGCCAAATAAATTTCAGACTCATATAGGAGAAAAGGGTGTTAAGATTTCAGGTGGACAAAAACAAAGAATAGCAATTGCAAGAGCCATAATTAAAAATCCTGATATACTCATTCTTGATGAAGCAACGTCATCATTAGATTCAAAATCAGAAAAGAAAATTCAAGATGCTATAGATTCTCTCTCAAAAGAAACAACATTGATTGTTATTGCTCATCGATTGTCTACCATCCAACAAGCCAATCAAATATTGTTTTTTGAAGAAGGAAAAATAATAGAAATGGGCACACATGATGAATTATTAGCTTTGAATAAAAAATATAAAAAACTATACAGCATGCAATTTGGAGCTCAAAATGAATAGTGCTATTATTTTAGCGGGAGGCTCTGGAACAAGATTGAAATCTGATTTACCTAAGCAATTTATAGAAGTTAATAATGGGAAGAGAATCATTGATTTTTCAATAGAAGCCTTTGAAAACAATAAATATATAGATGAACTAGTTATTGTCCTACCAGAAAAATGGATTAATCAATTTAAAGAAGAATATAAACAATATAAATTGGTCACCGGCGGAAAAGAGAGGTATGAATCATCAAAAAAAGGTTTACTCGCATGTTCTAAGAAAGCTAAAAATATCATTCTACATGATGCAGCAAGGCCACTGATTACACAAAAATTAATTAATGAATGTATAGGTTATTTAAATGATTTTGATGCTGTTACTCCATTTATTGATATTAATGATTCATTGATTATAACAAATGATGTAACTAAATATATTGATAGAGACATAATAAAAATAATTCAAACTCCCCAAGCATTTAATAAACAAATATTATTAGATGCTCTCATGAATGTCAAAAAAAATGTAAGTGATGACATGTCAGCAATTCTTGAGTATGATAAGAATAGTAAGACGAAATTCTTTAAAGGAGATAGATATAATTTTAAAATAACTTCTAACTTAGATCTTAAAACATTTAATAATATAATTAATGAAAAATAAATTATCTATTATTATAGCACATTATTACCCTAATACAACAGATTATGGTAATCCATTATTTAAGACTTTAGATACTATTGATAAAGATTACAATAAAAACAAAAATTTAGAAGTAATCATAGCTGATGATGGCTCTCATTATTCAAAATCAATTGTTGATAATTATTCTAAAAAAATAGATATTCCAAACGATATTAGAAGTATATATGTATTAGAAGATGAAAAATTAAAATCTTTTTTGATTAAAAATTCTCTTAATTATGATTTTATCAAAAAGTGGGTTTATTTACCTAAATTAATTAAATGTATGGCTAAATCTAGAGTTCTTAACCATGCAAGTAAGTTATCTAATAATGCACAGTTATTATTTTTAGATGATGATAATTATTTTATTTCAGAAAACTCAACTAATAATGTACTTGAACTATTTAATGATTATGATTTTATTGTAGGTCAAATAAAAGATAACAATGGCAGATTCAGACAATTCTCTAGCAATAGAGTACAAGGAACAAGCATTGCAATTAGGAAAGATATATTATTTAACATAAAAGGATTTGGAGAATGGACTGAAGAGTACTCCTGTGGTATAGACTCTGATCTATGGATTAAAATATACAATTATTTTAAAGAACAGAAAACTTTAAAAGCTTGTTATACAAATAAAATTTCAACATATGATAGTCATTCTAAACGTTGGGGAAAGTATACAAAATTTTTCAAAGAATTTAGATTAAAAAGGGAATTTAATAGACTTTATAAGTGTAAAAATTATAAAAATAAAAAATACAATTTATCAAGAAATAAAAAATTATGGATAGAAAATTTAATTTAAATAATAGGGGAAATACAGAATCTATGATTAGTTTAGAATTATTGGATATTCTTGATGTTATAGATGTTAATATATTTTCGAAAAATTATAAAATAAGTAATTTTTTCAGAGGAAAATTTTTTATAAAAAGATTAATTAAGAAAGTTTTTAAATATAAAATTCAGCAATCTATGAATTGGAATGATGATTTTTGGAATAATATTGAAATTTTAAATTATAAAGCAGCGATAAATTTTTCTGAAAGAATAGATAATCTAACTGAATTTGAAAATGAATTTTTGAAAAATTTTAGTTCAAAAAGAATTAAAAATATATATAAAATTAAAAAAATGATTAATAATAATATTCAATTAGATTCCCCTCTTTTTATTTCCAGTAATTCTCTAAATTTATTAGGCAGTAAAATTTCAAAAAACAATTTATATATGCTAGATGGATCTAGAAGATGTATAGCATATATTCTAAATGATATAAGTGAAATTCAGGTATATGTAATAATGTTGAAGAATTATAATAATGAATAAAACAGTACATAAATTAGTTTAATGAAAATAAGAGATTATAATTTAGGATATTATTATGTCCCTTCAAATATATCTGGTATCTGTGTAGATATTGGAGCTAATGTTGGTAGTTTTGTAAAAAAAAATGTAAAATATTTTTCTTCGATTCATTACTATGAAGCATATCTCCCCAATTACAATAAATGTCAACAAGTCTTATCTCATTATAATAATGTATTTGGATATAATGAAGCAGTCTCATCAAGAGATAAAGATATTGTTGAATTATTAATTCCAAATAATGAAGATTGCGGTTCTATTGCTGTTGATTCCAAAGCAATTAAAATCAAAGATGAAAATTGGGATAAAGGAAAATTCCCATATAAGGTTTTAACAGTTTCATTAGAAACAATATTATTGAGAGCTG
>CAYOTG010000072.1:4153-5487 GCA_964406825.1 uncultured bacterium | reverse complement strand
TGAACTTGATATCCATCATCATTATAGGTAGCTACAGGTTCTGCAAGTTCCCAAATCCCTGCTGTAGCATCATCCGAAATATCTCCTATAACCCAATTGCCTTGACCTTCTTCATAATCTATGGAATACAAATCAGGTAAATCTCCTATTATAAATGTTACGGTATTATTAGGAGCATTGCTTGGAAAAGTTTGAATAATACCTTCAGAATTTACAGCTTGAATATAATATTCTATTATCATTCCATTGTAAAGACCTGTTAAGGGTGCATAATAATGACCTTCTAAACCTTCTTCTTGCATTTCAATTGGAATAAAACCATCTCCAAGATTATAATAAAGTTCTACAGCTTCAATAACTCCTGTATAAGCAATCACATCAGCTGAGAAAACAATCGAAGCTTGATTGGTAGTTAAATCCATAAGAATACTAGGGTCATCAAAAGGCATATCTTCAAATGAATCATGATAAATACTTAAACCACTGATACTAATACCATCGATACCATCAACACCGCTATTTAGAGGATCAAGATATTCAGAAAGACCTAATGTCATAGCTAAATCAAATCTTCCATACCCATGAGTATACTGTTGATCGCAATAACAATCAGGTGAAGGATCACAATAATTTGTATAGATATAACTACAAATGCCTACTTGTCGTTTATTTTCATCAAAAAATGGTGAACCAGAAGAACCTGGAATAACTCTTCCATCATTGTACTGAAATTCCCAATAATATCCATTACCATTTACACTTGTTCCCTCTTGGCTAATTTTCTTAATTCCTGCACCTGGATGATGAATACCAACTGCATCCTGAGGGGCAGTACTGACTCTTGACCAGCCAACATAAAAAGGATTGTAACTGTCTGGAATATTAGATGTCATTTCTAAAAGTGCAAAATCTGGACCTTGATTTATATCTTCACTTGCCAATAGAGTTGATCCACTGACACTTTGATTTTCTGGAGCAGAAGTGCCTGTGCAAGTTGAAGCTTGATAGTTAAAAAGAAAAACATAGCCACTGGTACTACCGCTCACGCAATGGTCTGCAAATAAAACATAAGGGGTTCTATCATTTAAAGTATTATTAATAATAGAGCCAGAACAAAGTCCTCCACCCATAGTAACTCTTATTGTTCCATTTATTTGATCCTCAAAATCATCTCCTTCAGGGCATGAAACATTGATATTGCAATCTTCACGCGTTGATCCAGAAGAATCATCAAAATATCCCATAATATCTTCATAATCATGAATAATAGTTCCAATATTAAGTCTTATGATATCTATTTCATTTTCTGGGACATTAAGCTCTATAATAATATG
>CAYOTG010000072.1:0-4053 GCA_964406825.1 uncultured bacterium | reverse complement strand
TAAGTCTTATGATATCTATTTCATTTTCTGGGACATTAAGCTCTATAATAATATGATCGCCTTTAGCAACACTTGTAGGAAAAACAAATGAATCCTTATTATTCTCTGATGTAAAAGAACCTAAAAACATCGTTTGTTCTTGATCATAAATAAAAAGATTTGAATTATCTGATAAATAGAAATCATCAAATATAATTCCAATACCATAAGCTCCTTGTGATTTAATACCTAGAAGATAGGTATAGATACCATCCTCGCTAACAGGTTCAACAACCTCCATGATATTAATATCTAGTTGATATTCATTCCCAAATTGAAAAACCATAGGAGCAAAATTTCTATCAATCAAATTATTCCTATCTGGCTCTACAAAATCAATAGAAATATCTCTATCATAATACCTAGGAATTCCTCCTTGAGATATTTGAGCGAATGAATTGGACAATAACAGTATAAAAAGAATAATTATTCTCATGGGTTAAATATATTAAATTTTGATGATAATTAATCGCTAATTAAATGTAATGAAATGTAAAAATGAAACAAGAGTTATCTAATACGGCACTTTCAAATATAATTTCAGATATTTTAATACATTATAAAATAGGACACATCTGTATTTGTCCGGGTTCAAGGAATACACCCCTAACATTATCCTTCACAAAAAATAAAAAATTTAAATGTACCAGCTATATAGATGAAAGATCTGCTGGTTTTTTTACACTCGGAATAGCTAAATCTTTAAATCAACCTAGCGTTGTATTAACAACCTCAGGAACATCAGTTGCTAATTTATTACCTTCAATAATTGAAGCTGATTTAAGCAGGACACCAATGATTGCCATTACAGCAGATCGTCCTAAATCACTGTTGAATACGGGTGAGAATCAAACCATTAAACAAAATAATATTTTTAAAAATTTTATACGCGATTCTATCCATATTGATTTATCAGATAATAACTCAATTGAAAATATATATGCACAATTAGATAGTGCTATAAATAAATCTATTGGGACTATTGGTAAAAACTCGCCTGGTCCAGTCCATATAAACATATCTTTTGATGAACCTTTAATTGACAAAAATACTTCTTATGAGATTGATATAAACTTATCTGAGAAGAGTAAATACTATAATAACTTTATGCTTCCTAAATGTAATTATCCTATAATTATATGTGGGCAACTTAATACAGATTCTCAAAGCGATATAATTATCAGTCTTTCTGAAAAGTTAAATTGTCCAATTTTCACAGATCCTCTATCACAATTACGATTTGATAAAAAACATCCACATATATTTTCATATTATGATTATTATATTGAAAACCTATCTATAAAACCAGATTATATTATTCGTTTTGGGAGTAAGCCTGTTTCAAAAAAACTTAATAAATTTTTAAACTCATATAAAAATACTCAGATAATTTTGCTCTCTGAATATGCAAGATATAATGATGATAGCTATGTGATTACCATTAAAGATATAAATGGAATAGAAACCTTAAATCAACATAATAAAAATCTTCTAAATCATATAACTGATCTAGAACATAAAGCAATAAAAATTCTTGAAAAATATTGTACAAATGAATACTTTTTTGAAGGGAATATATTGTATCAATTATTAAATCAATTCAAAAATAATGATAATTTATTTATAGGTAATTCACTCCCTGTTAGAACACTTGAAAAGTTTTGCCCTAATATAGATAAAAAGATTATGATATATTCAAATAGAGGAGCTAGTGGTATTGATGGACTTATTGCATCTGCTCTTGGGGTATCTTATATTAAAAAAAATGGGCGTAATATCCTTATCATTGGAGATATTAGTTTCTTCTATGATATGAATGCTCTATTAATAGCAAATCAATATAAGCTAAATCTTAATGTTATAATTATTAATAATAAAGGAGGACAAATTTTCAAAACACTCCCTTATAGCAACAAAATAGAGAGTGCATTAGAAAACTTCTGGGTCACTCCTGTGAATCTAAGTATTAAGAACTGCAGTAAACTTTACAATGCAACTTATTCTCCAATAAAGACAATTAAAGATATTAGAGACAACTTAAATAAAGTGTTAAATAACAAAGGATTAAATATTATTGAAATTTTTTGTGACTTTAATAAAACATTAGAGATTGAGAAGAAAATAGAAAAAGAATTTTAATATAAATTTTCTCTCTCTGATTTTGCAATAACAGCAGCTCCCACACTATCACTTGATATATTTACCATTGTTCTAAACATATCAAGAGGCCTATCAATAGCTAACATAGATCCAACCCATAATGCAACCGCATCACTCTTAAGACCCACTGCATCGGTAACAATAAATAACATAACAAGACCTGCACTTGGAATTCCAGCAGCTCCGACTGAAGCTAAAAGAGCTGTTATAACAACAATAAATTGTTGACTTGCATCTAAATGAATTCCCAAAGCTTGTGCAATAAATAAAACACCTGCGCATTCATAAAGCGCTGTACCATCCATATTAATAGTTGCACCCATTGGTAAAACAAAACTTGTAACCTCATTGGATACTTTAACATTTTCATTAACACATTTCATAGTAACTGGTAGTGTTGCACTTGATGAGCTTGTTGAAAATGCTGTAACCATAGCAGAAGCCATTGCCTTAAAGTGAACCATTGGATTGACTCTTACAAAAACAAATAAAATCAATGGTAAAACAATAAATAAATGAATGGATAGACCAAGGCCAATAGTCAATGCATACATACCAAGCTCCTTAAAGATAGATAAACCTGTATTAGAGACTGTTCGTGTCATTAAACCAAATACACCAATAGGAGCACATTTGATAATAAGCTGTGTCATTTTTAAAACAATCTCATAAATTGAATGAATTAATCCTTTGATATTTGAACGTGAATCAGATCCTATAAAATTCATCATAATTCCAAAGAAAATGGCAAAGAATATAATTCCCAGTATATCCCCTTTAGCTAAAGCTCCAATAGGATTCAGTGGAATCATTCGTTTTAAAATATCTAAAATTGAAGTGGAAGAGCTAAGCTTACTGGTATCATAAGCCCCAATCTGATCTATAACTACAGCACCTACCCCTGGTTGTATTATATTAGCAAGTGTTAAACCTATAAGTATTGCAATAAGACTTGTACACATATAATAAATAAAAGTTTTTAAACCAAGGCGACCTATTTTAGATTGATCTTTTATTGAGGATACACCTATAATAATGGAAGTAAATATTAATGGGACAATAATCATTTTTAAAAGTCTTATAAAAATATCTCCTAGGAGCACAATGAATCCATAGAGATTATTAGCAGTATGATCTATACTATTAAAATATACACCTGTAATCGTTCCAAGAATCATGCATATTATAATCTGCCAATGCAGTGTTGAAAGTATTTTCTTCATTTAATAAGTATAAAGGTTATTTTAAACATCACTAAAATTAATAAGAATTTTTCATAAAAGAAAAAAGGTCTTTAAAAAAAGACCCCTTTCTTTAAAAATCTCTATTGATACCATATATTATTTTTGTTTGTTCGGTATATTCTGATTAGGGTGTGGTCTTCTATTATCAGAGTTAAAAAATATTGATTTTTTCTCTTCTACAGCAGGCGGATTTTGAGCAGAATAATAATTATAACAGTATCCTGCATTACAAGAACCATCATCACTGGTTGCAAATGGATTATAAAGCTCAGATCCCTCATCAGTACAACCTTGAACTGAGGGGAAAGAATTGGTTGTACGCCATTCGTATTCTGCACATCTATAATCATCATAATCATAATAATAATTATCATAATAATAATCATAATAATAATCTACAAACTGCATAGTTAGTGTATTTCCACTCAGGTCATATGAATCTGGATTCCCATCAAGCCAAAAAGAACCATCATAAGAATAAGAACCCCAATCTAATGTATTCTCATCAAGGCATCCATAATAATTAGATTCAGAATATTCCGTATCTCCACAGGTTGAATAGAATGCAGTCCTTTCACCCCACATAGTTTCTTTGAAATATTCTAATGAA
>CAYOTG010000071.1:0-5518 GCA_964406825.1 uncultured bacterium | reverse complement strand
ATAATTTCTTGAATGGTATTAGCATGTATATATGCTAATATTATAAATAAAATGATACTTGATTTTTTCATATAAAAAAACCCCCTTTAATATAACGTTATTAAAGGGGGTTAATTAGTATCTAGCTAAAAATAAGAGTTAGATTACTTTCTGCCTCTAGCCATTTTTGCTCTAGAAACATCACCATCTTTATCGATAAAGTATAGCCATCCAGATTCTCTATTAACTCCAGCTTTACCTACCATTTTTTTATCGCCACCTTTGTCATTGCCTCTAGCCATTCTAGATGCCCAAACATCACCATCTTTACCTAGGTAATATAAGTAGCCTTTTTCTTTTTGAACGTTTGTTTTTGCGACTTTCTCTGCCATAATAACATCTCCTTCTATTCTATTATTTTATAAGTTATAAAAATTTAGTACGTAATTCTAGTGATTTCTCGTCTAAAAAGCAAGGATTATTATTACAAAAACTCTACTTTTATCTGTTTTTTTCAAATTTTTGCATAATTTTAGTGAATTCAGAGAGGTTTTTACATTGAAAAAAATCAAATAATTCGATATTCTTTTTAATTGAGATAAAAGGGACATAGCCATAATTATGTCCAGAATATATAATAGTACTATGTTGAAGGGTTAATAATTTATCATATACACTATGATATAACTGTTTGATATTACTCGTATGACTTATCGTTCTTCCTGTTCTGCCTACGAACATAGTATCTCCAGTAAATATATAATTATAATCTTTGCTCCAATAGCAGACACTATCTATAAAGTGCCCCGGCGTATAAATTGTTGTTAAAAAAGTTTCTCCCAGTGTTATAATTTCATTATCAATTAGCCCAACGTAGTTCTCTTTTATATTAATAGGTTTATGAAAGCAGTATACTAATATATTGGAGTACATATCTAAAAAATCATATAAATAGGCAATATGATCATGATGAGTATGTGTTATTAATATTTTTGATAATATTAAGTTTTTCTTTTCTATATATTCGTTTATTGGAGCTGGTTCTGTTGCTGGATCAATAATTGCTGCAATTCTTGTTTTTTCACACCAAATTAAATAAGAAAAGTTTTTATCAAATCCACCTATAAAAGATTTTATTTTCATAGATTGTATCGTATATATTTAGCATTAAAATTTATCAACTTTAAAAATTCCCTTAACTTGAATAATATACCTCTATCTGTAGAAATTTCACGATGTTCATATAAAAAAGAGATTAGCAAGGTACTGTTTTTTAAATTTTCATGAAGGAAGGTTGATTCAGTGAAAGGGACCATAGAATCATTTGCACCATGCATAATAAACACTTTATTATCAATTGAATTAATCCATTTTTCAGGAGACAAATATTCTAAAAGTTCAAGATTATTATTAACCATATCCTGCGCCATCTTAGCCATTTCTTTAGTTAATTGTCCATCTAGAATATTTTGAATAAATTGTTTTTCTTGACCATCTTCTAGTTGATCCATTTCTATTTTAACTTCTTCATGTTTATCTTGAATTCGATATTTAAGAATATTTTGAATTTTAATATTATCATAGGGTATATCAATAGTATGTATAAAATTATAAAACATAACGATTGGGCCCCATTCATGTGGCGTAATTTTATAAGTTTCCCCTTTATAATTAATTGCACCAGTTATAAAAAAATCAAGAGCTGTATTAATAGAGTAATAGGTACCATAAGATAAAATAGATTTAGGTTTTGGAGATTGCATACGTTTATCTAATGTTGCACGAAGTAGCGATGCCCCACCATAACTTAGACCCACAATCATAATGTTATCTTTATGACCTATTTTATGTTTGATTAATTCTTGATAACAGTGTGCAAACCAATCAATATTTTCTTTTTCTAATTTTAATTTTTTTAAAGCGGGGATTCTTGGCAAATAAACATTATATCCAGCATTTCTAAGACTACTCCCTAGCATTATCATACCAGGATGTTCTTCTGCATAAGGCGATGCTCCAGGGAATATTATAATAGATTGATTAGATTTTTTTTTCGAATAAAAAATTCTAACAATAGTATCTTCTCCATCCAATCCGGAGTAATATTCATCATTAAATTTGAGCGAAGGAATGCTCTCTTCTTTAAATGTTGCTAAGCTAGTAACATACTTTATAGCACGTATGTAAGATTTTATAAATTTCATT
This sequence comes from uncultured bacterium, assembly GCA_964406825.1. Classification (GTDB taxonomy): domain Bacteria; phylum Fidelibacterota; class Marinisomatia; order SCGC-AAA003-L08; family D37C17. The sequence continues at coordinate 3,334 of CAYOTG010000071.1, read as the reverse complement.
TATTGCTTATCTTATCATAAAGTTTTCAATTAAGGACAGGTTGTCCAATTGGTTTGACCTTCTGGGCCTTGACAACAATTGGACTGGTTTTGAGAATGCCAATCACTAAGACATTCATAATAATTATCTTCACACAAATTATTATCATGAACCCATATATAACAACCATCAGGTAAATCGCAAATATTATCTGGGAGTGAAGTAAATTGGTTGTTTGATATAGTGATGGATGATAGATTTTCTAGTAGTGATATCTCTGATGGTATCCCTGTTAGATTATTATGAGGCAAATATAAATCCGTTAAATTTATAAGTTGTCCTATTTCTGAAGGGATGTCACCTGAAAGCTCATTTGATGAAGCCCAAAAATCCGTTAAATTTATAAGTTGTCCTATTTCTGGTGGTATTGATCCTGAAATCTGATTTTCATCGAAACTTAAATAAGTAAGATTGGTGAGATTAAATAATTCTATAGGAATTTCTCCTATAAGTTCATTTTGGTCCATAGCTAAAGAAGTTAAATTAGTTAGATTACCAATTTCTTCAGGTATATTCCCTCCTAGATTTGGATTATTGCTAATAGTTAACCAAGTTAAATTTGTCAGATTCCCAATTTCAGAAGGTATTGTTCCCGTACCCATTCCATTAATTATCCAAAGTTGGGTTGTTTCCTCAATATTATAGCACTCTCCCCATAATTCAACATTTTCATTGCAAGCACCAGCACAATCAAGAATACAGTCATTATCATCGTTATCACAACTAAATAAAAATAATATAGGTAATAGGTATTTCATTTTAATTAACTCCTCAGATTATTTGAATATCTAAATTTACATAACTATATAAAATTTTAATATAAAAGAAAAATGCCCAGAATAAATCTGAGCATTTTTCGTAGCCCGTAGGAGAATCGAACTCCTGTTACAGAGATGAAAACCCTGGGTCCTAACCACTAGACGAACGGGCCAAAATTGAAAAGTAATTTAAATTAATTATTAGATTCCTTACAATAGTATTTTATAAATTTATAAGTAATGCAAAATATACTAAAATTCAGCAATAAATATATTAATCCTCATCAAAATAAAATCGATGGATTATCTCCCACCTTGAATATTGCGGATATCTCAAGTTTGTTATCTGATAACTATAATATTGATACACAACTTGATCAAGATATTATTAAACCCTTTACAAGAGATTGGTCTAATATTCCAGGTGGTCAAGCAGATTTACTTGTTCGCCCAAAAACAGCAGAGGAATGTGCCATTATATTACGAACATGTAAAAAACAACAAATTCCATTAACAATTTCAGCGGGACAAACCAATTTAACTGGTAGCGCAACACCTCAAGGGGGCATTGTATTATCATCATCTCAACTCAAAAATCCTGATGTATTAGTTAATGTAAATGATAGATCAGTTCTTGCCCCAGTAGGAGTTCCACTTGAAGAAATGAGAGAAGAAGTATTAAGATGTAGCAACAATACATTATACTACCCTGTAGATCCTACAAGTAGGCATGATGCATATGTGGGAGGTACTTTATCATGTAATGCTTCAGGATTCATTCCTGGTGAAAAAGGAGCAACTAGGTATTGGGTTAAAGAAATTGAATTAATTTTAATTAATGGATATAGCTTAACGATTAAGCGAGGTGATTATATATCAATTAATGGAGAATTTATTATAGAATGTGATGATAAAACTATAAAGATGCCTATTCCTAGATATAAACGTCCCGAAATTAAAAATGCAAGTGGTCCATTTTCATCGCTGAATTCAGAAATTGATTTTATTGATTTAATAATTGGAAGTGAAGGAATATTTGGGATGATTACACAATGTGTATTTGGATTGGATATAAAGCCTCCAAATCACTTAGAATTATTTTTAAGACTTAAAGATGAAAATCAAGCTATTGCCCTACATCAGTTTTTATATAAAGAATTTGTTGGCGATATGAGTAAAGTAACAGCACTAGAATATTTTGGTTTCAATTGTCAAACTTATATGAAAAATAAAGAATTTCTATTTAATAGTGGACAGGAAGTGGGATTATATGTACAGATTCCTATATATAATGATGATATAGATAGTAAGATAAATGAATGGGCAGAATTATTATCTAAATTTGATACTAATTTTAATTTAGAGAATATTATAGTACTCAATGACCCAATGAACTGGAAAAAATTCTTTGAGGCCAGGCACTCTATCCCTGATAATGCCCTTACCAAAACAAGGCAATTAGGTGGGATTAGTATTATTACTGATACTATAGTTCCTATGGAAAATTTCAAAGAATATTTGGATAAAATCCATGCAAAGATTAAAAAAGAGAATATAGAATATTTATTATTTGGCCACTTGGGTGATTGTCATCTTCATTTTCACTTAATACCAGAGATACAACAAAAGGATTTATGCTTACAAATTTATGATTATATGGTTGATTTATCAGCAGAGCTTGGTGGAGTTTATTCAGCTGAGCATGGGACAGGGAAAAGAAAACGAAATGATTTTAAAAAATGTTATGGGGAAGAAGCCATTGAAATGGTAAGACAATCCAAATTAGCAGTTGACCCAGATTTGTTATTAAATAAAGGTAATATTTTTAATTAAATTATAATATGGGAAAAGATAAAAAACATAATCAAATAGAATGGTTTGAAAAACTAAGGCTTAATAGCTGGGAAGTTGAAATTCTTATTGTTGGATTTGCTTTGGTTATGATATTGCAAATCCCATCGGAACTATATGCCTTATTTGAAAAACTTGAATTGTCAGCCCCAATTACAGGGGATCTATCAACTATGATATACTTCTCTAAAATGCTTATGCTTAGTATTTTAGCACTTTGTGTTTCAATATTAATTGTAAGTTTTTCAATTTATTTAGGCCTTAGGGGTTTTTGGGTAGGGCTACTTGGATTTTCTTCAGTATTTCCAGATGGAATTAATATTAAAAAATTAAATTTTAACCAAATATTTAATAAACAGCTAGAAAAATACAACTTTAATAATTTTATTATTCAAACGGATCATATTTGTAGTTCAATATTCTCCCTTTCTTTTTTAATAACCTTTTCATTAATAAGTTTTATTTTATTTGTTGCCCAAGTTCCTTTAATTGTTTCCTTTAAAATGTTTTTATTAGAATCTTATCGTTCAGCTGTATTACCATTTAATCTTATTTTCCATTGGCCTCATTTGCTATTTGGTTTTATATATTTTATAGATTATTTCTTTTTAGGTGCTCTTAAAAAAATAAAATGGAAGCCCTTTGGCTTTGTTTACAACCTGATTGATAAATTTTTCAAGTATACA
>CAYOTG010000070.1:0-5531 GCA_964406825.1 uncultured bacterium | reverse complement strand
TAAATCAACGATTTCTATCAATGTTTGATATTGAGAGTTTTCTTTTATAAAATTTTCTGCCCATACAACACCCATACCATAAGTAATAATACTCATAGAGGTCCCTGCATTAACTATCCTTCCCTTGCCTATTGGTGTATGATAATTAGAATCACTCACATCCTCTTTGATACTTCTATATAAGCCTTTATGTTCAAAAAATAGAACTGGATTTTCATCGTCTATTGAACTTAACAATAACCCTTTAGCATCTATTGGACTAGATGGATAAACCAGTTTTAAACCAGGAACATGAAAAAACCAGGATTCATTACTCTGAGAATGAAATGGACCTGCACCTATTCCTCCTCCAGTTGGAAGCCTTAAGGTTACATTTACAGGCTGATTCCACCTATAAAATGTTTTAGCTAAATTATTCACGATTTGATTAAATCCAACACTAACAAAATCTGCAAATTGCATTTCCACTATAGGCTTAAACCCTTCAATAGCCAAACCCATGGCAGCACCAATAACACCAGATTCAATAATAGGTGTATTGCGCACTCTATCACTTCCAAACTTATCCATCAAACCCTCTGTAACCTTAAATACACCTCCGTATTCAGCTATATCTTGGCCCATAATCAAAACTTTAGAATCAGAACTCATTTTATCAAAAATACAATCTCTAATAGCATCGACAAATCTCTTATTTGTTACTTTCTTATCTTTGAGAGGAATTTGCTTAAATGTATTTTTTTTATAAACACTACCCATCTCCCTATCAATTGTACTGGAAGGTTCTGATGATTTGAGTGCCTTATCAATAATAGGTATTATTTTATTCTCAAAGTCAGACTCTAGGTTTTTGATATAGTCTTTTTTGATGACTTTATTTTTTAATAGATAATTTTCAAAATGCAAAACAGGATCTTTCTTTTTCCATTTTTGAATCAATTCTTTTGAAACATATTTAATACCTGAGGCCTCTTCATGTCCTCTAATTCTAAATGTCATAGCCTCAATTAAAACGGGACCCGATCCATTTAGAATATTTTTCCTAGAAGTTTTAATTGTATTAAAAACATCCATAATATTATTCCCATCTATCTGAATGCCTTTCATACCATACCCAACCGCTTTATCTACTAAATTCTTACAATTAAATTGTTCATTTGTAGGTGTAGATAATCCATAACCATTATTTTCAATAATAAAAATGACAGGTAGATTCCATACTGCAGCGAGATTAAGCGCCTCATGAAAATCACCTTCACTGGTAGACCCATCACCAGTAAAAGCAACAGCAATTCTTTTTTCTTTTCTTAATTTAAAGGATAATGCAAGACCATTAGCAACCGGTAACATAGCAGCTAAATGAGAAATCATACCAATAATTCTATCATCTTTACTACCAAAATGAAATGTTCTGTCTCTTCCATTGGTAAAACCATCTTGCTTGCCAAATAATTGACAAAATAATTTATTAATATTGATATCTCTAGTTGTAAAAACACCTAAATTCCTATGCATGGGTAAAATATAATCATCCTTTTCTAATGCATAAGTCGTTCCTACAGATATAGCTTCTTGACCTATACCTGAGAACCATTTGGATATTTTCCCCTGCCTAAGGAGAAGTAACATTCTCTCTTCAATATATCGTGGAAGCTTTAAATAATAAAGGAGTTCTTTAGACTTAGAATCTGATAACATGATTAAATAAATTTTATGGTATTAACTAAAGATCCCATCCTGTCAACCTCTAGCTTAATTTCATCTCCATCTTTTAACCAAATATCTGTACCATTTGTTTGATTAAGTTCTAATAGACAACCTGTTGCACATGTACCAGAACCTATAACATCCCCAGGATAGATTTCTGTACCATTTGATATACGTGATATAATTTGAGCAAATGTCCATGTTATATTTTTAAAATTATCTTCAGATAGTAATTTACCATTCAAATATGCACGCATATTCAAATCGTATCTATCTCCATCAGCACTAGAAATACATTTATCATTAAGTTCATCTTTGGTAAGAATATAGGGACCAAGCGTTGTCAAGAAATCCTTACCTTTTGCAGGACCTAAGCTTAATTTCATTTCTTCTTTTTGTAAGGCACGTGCACTTAAATCATTCATTATAGTATATCCCATGATATAATCACCTGCCTCATTCATCGGTATATTTTTACCTTTTTTTCCTATAATCGCTGCTATTTCAAGTTCATAATCTAATTTAACAGATTGATCTTTCTGGATTAAAACTTTCCCTGGTCCTCCTATTGCATTATGATTACCATAATAAAAAACGGGAAATTGATCGTATTCGGGAATCATATCGAGTCCCCTGCTTTTTCTTCCAGCTTCAACATGCTGCCTAAAAGCATAGGCATCTCTTAATGATGTGGGATACAATATTGGTGAAAGTAAAGAAATCTCATCAATAGACAAATCTTTAAATTCAAAAAGATGTTCTTTATTTTCATCATTAAGAGTATTGAGTATTTTAAAATCAGGTTGAATTTCTAAATCTAAAATAGTAGTAGTATCCAATAAAATACCACAAGACTCTTTTTGACTACTATTATATTTAAAAGAAACTAACTTCAAGATGGCTTATTAATCACTTCATTTTTCTCATTATAATATCTGATTGTAGGATATGCAAATTCAATATTATCCTGTTTTGAAAACTCCTCCAACGCGCCTTCCCATATAGCTTGTGATGAGGCTCTCCTTTTTCTAGGATTACAAAGATATCTTACTGTTAATAAAATCCCACTATCTTCAATTTTAGTATAAACCTTAGGTTTGAAATTTGGTTGGTGCATCATAAATAACTTTGAAACTTCCTGAAATTTTTTAGCTGCAGCCTTACTAACCTGACTTGTATGCTGAGTACTTAAATCATGTAGAATCCCTTTGGCTTTTTTCCAGTCACTTTCAAAAGTAATCAATATAGGTAATTCATTCCATATATATTTAAATCCTTTACCATAATTTGCCAAATTCTCTGTAAAAACTTTTCCATTTGGAACATGTATAATTCTACCAGTGCTCGATTCTCCATCAATCCATTTTCCTATTTCCATGATTGTGAATTTGAAAAAATTTACATCAATAACATCGCCTGCATTTTCACCAATTTCAATTCTATCACCAACTGTAAAAGGCGATCGCCATAGAATAAACATCCAGCCGGTTATATTTGTTATAGGATCTCTTAATGCTATTGCAATACCCGCAGATAAAAGACCAAAATACGTTGCAATAGACTCAACTCCTTTGAACCAAACTCTTCCAATAGTTATAACAGCAAAAAAGAATACAACATAAGTTATAGTTTTCTGCCACCTATACCTCATAAAAGAGTCTTCAATTTTATTAGCAATAATTCCTACAAGAACCCTTCTTACAACTATAAAAACAAGAATAGCTATAAATGAAGAAATAAATTTAACTTGAATTGAAGAGTAGGTAAAAAACTTTAATAACCAATCAACATCAAAATTCATTTTTAATTCTCCTATTTTTTATTTGGATTCCAAACTACTTCAGAATGTTCTTGTACAACATTAACCCAACGACCCCATACAAATAGGCCATCTGACAAGCGATTTAAATACTTAATAATAATAGAATCAATAGGTTCCTTTTGAGATAAGGACAGTACTGTTCTTTCACATTTTCTACATAATGTTCTTGATATGTGAAACCAAATATTTAATTGTGAACCACCTGGAAGAACAAACGATTTAAGACCTGGTAAATTCTTATTGAAATAATCTATATCTCCTTCCATTTTATCTATATGTAAATCCTCTATCTTAGGCATTCCTTCATGAATATCTTCATTGAGGGTTGCTAACATATTTCCCAAATTGAATAATTCATTTTGAGTTCTATATAAAATATTTGATAATTTTTCAAAATCAGGATTTTCTGATTGTAAATCTACGATTAACTGTCTACATCCCCCTATATATGAATTCAATTCATCTATTTCTCCATAGGAACAAATTCTAATGTCATTTTTGGCTATTTTTTTACCTCCAACAAGACATGTTTCCCCTTGATCACCACTTTTAGTATAAACTTTATTAATTCGAATATTAGGATTATTATATTTATTATCGCTCAATTTTAGTAGATTTCTTTTTTATTAATATAAATCTTTATTAATAATTTAAGTATATTTTAATTGCTAAGTATATAAGAACAATACCCATTAATTTATTAATGTAAAACTGATAATTATAAGTATTTTCCTTAATCTTTTTACTCGTTAGTATTATAGATAACAAGATAAACCATAATCCTGTTATAATAGACATCCATAAGCCATACAGAACTCTAATGGTAATGAATGCTGTATCAATATAAACATATAAAGATAAAAAGAAAAATGTAGCTTTCACATTCAACACATTGGTAATAAATCCATCTCTATAAGCTGTCATTGGACTTATTTTAATAATATTATGTTCTATCTTAACATTATCATTTGATTTAATATTATGGAAAAAAAGAGATTTAAGACCTAAATAAAATAAATAACTGGCACAAAGTATTCTGATATAAAACAAAACATCATTATTGGTTAATAAAAAATTTAAACCAACTATACAGTAAGAAACATGTACTAGGATACCAGATGCTATACCTAACGATGTATAAATAGATGATGTTCTTCCATATAAAAAACTTTGTCTTGTAATTAAAGCAAAATCTGGACCTGGGCTAATAACCGCAAGAAGATGGGCTAAAGCTATAACTAAAAATTGGTTTAAATCTTGAAAATACATTTCTATTTAATATTTTGGAAAGAATCTTGTACCGAGGGCCGGAATCGAACCGGCACGGACTTATAGGTCCGAGGGATTTTAAGTCCCTTGTGTCTACCAATTTCACCACCTCGGCAACTTTCATTGAGGCGTCGACCAGATTCGAACTGGTGAATGACAGTTTTGCAGACTGCTCCCTTACCACTTGGGTACGACGCCATTGCTATAAAAAGCGAGACCTCTTCAAAAGGCCCATCGAGCGAAAGATGGGATTCGAACCCACGACCCTCACGTTGGCAACGTGATGCTCTACCAGCTGAGCTACTTTCGCAAAAAACCTTAATATTAAAAAGATTAAGGGCTAAATTTTATATCAAATATTTATGCATTACAACTTTTTTTATTCTAATGATCAGGAGAACCATCACCATCATGATCATGAGGCACCTCAAATTGAGGAGGGCTAATTTCTTTAATTTTCAATTTACCTTGATCTACAATTTGAAGCACACTTACATCACCATCAACATCTCTACCAAGCTCTATCTTATCAATTAAAATTTTATTAACTGCATTTTCTAATCGCTGATTAGCTTCTTCTATTCTAGATTCATAAAGAAGTACTCTCTTTAAAGCTGAGGGGTTACCCTTAAAGAGTTGCTTTAAATCAACAAGCATATCTCCCTTTTTCATTTTATCTAGCCTAGTATTAGATTCTGTGATGGTTCTATCACACCATGCAATATCTACAAAT
>CAYOTG010000069.1:0-5568 GCA_964406825.1 uncultured bacterium | reverse complement strand
CTAATATGGAAGGTGGTATGGGACAACAAAAATATATGATGTATTTTATGTCTGCCTTTTTCTTTTTAATCTTTAACTCCTTCCCTTCTGGTTTAAATTTATATTATTTAGTTTATAATGTATTAAACTATTTGCAGCAAAAGTCACTTAAAAAGGTTTAAAAAATGTATCGGCTCAATGATGATATTGTTGCTTTAGCAACTATCGCTGGGAAATCTGCGCTTAATGTTGTCCGTGTTTCGGGCCCCTCTTCTTTAGACTTTTATAAAAAGCTAACAAAGCTTAGGGCTCTTCCTAGGCCAAATTATGTTAAACTCTTATCTTTGTATCATCCTATTAAAAAACAAAATATAGATCAAGCAACTGTTATATATTATAAGGGGCCCAAAAGCTTTACTGGTGAAGATTGTATAGAAATAACCACACACGGGGGTGTTATAATTGTGAATCAATTGTTAGATGCCTTGTTGATCCTTGGGGCAAGAGAGGCCCTGCCTGGAGAGTTTAGTTATCGTGCATTTATAAATAATAAGATTGATTTATTGCAAGCAGAAGCTATTCCCTCTATTGTAAATGCAACAAACGACCTAGACAGCTATTATGCTTTAAATTCTATTAAGGGAACCCTCTCTTCATTTATACAAAAAAGCCATAACACTATTAAGAGAATTGTTACAATAGGTGAGCATGAATTAGATTTTAATGAAGATGAAATTAATTTTACAAAACACGCAACCTATATAAGGGAACTGAAAAAAGCCACTAAAATCATTAAAAATATAATTAATCAAAGCTATACCATGGAAGACGATAAGTCTGGCTTTAAAATAGTCATTACTGGGCTGCCAAATGTTGGAAAGTCTTCTTTGTTTAATCTTTTAGTTGGTCGTTCTCGAGCAATTGTAACAAGCCAAAAAGGAACAACGCGAGATATATTAGAACAGTCTGTTTATATTAAAGACAACCTGGTAACCTTAATTGATACTGCGGGTATTAGAAAAACTAAGGATAAAATAGAAAAAATTGGAATTAAAAAATCTCTACAAGAAATTACAAAAGCAGATATCCTTCTTGTGGTTGATGACATTGATCCGTTCGGTGTTTTTGAAAAAATTAAGGGCAATTTAAACACAAAATCTGTAATTTTAATTCAAAACAAAACAGATATTAATGCAAAAAACAAAAATAAAAAAATTATAAACCTGTCTTGTAAAAACAAGACGGGAACAAAAAAGTTAATAACACTATTATCCACAACAATTCAATCAAGAGTTGATGTTTTTTCACAACAACATAGTTGTTTGATCAACAAAAGACAAAAAAAATTATTAAACAATATTTATAATGGTTTATTACAAAGCTCTGAAGAATATAAAACAAATAAAGACCTCTCTTTGTGTTTGTCTTTGTTGTATGGTGTATTAAACGACTTTAATACCCTTGTTCGCCCAACAGACAAAAATCAAATTTTAAATGATATTTTTGGAGGGTTTTGTGTTGGGAAATAACACAGAAATCATTATTGCCGGAGGAGGACATGCCGGGCTAGAGGCTGCACTAGCTATCGCTAGAATGGGGGGCAGGTGTTCTATTATAACAATGGAGCCAACTGCTGTTGGGCGCCTGTCTTGTAACCCTGCAATGGGAGGGCTTGGAAAGTCTCATTTAGTAAAAGAAATGGATGCCCTGGGTGGTATAATGGGATTTTGTTCTGATTTGGCTGGCATCCAATTTAAAACATTAAACAAAACCAAGGGACGCGCTGTTTGGGCAAACAGAATACAGCTTGATAAAAAAACCTACCCTAAACACGTTTATGCTATTTTAAATAAAAATAAAAACATTAGCATTCTTAAGGGAGAGGTTGTTGACTTTAAAACAAAAAAAGAAGCTGTTGTTGCTACAATTTTAAAAGATGGCACAAAAATTCCTTGTAAAGGGCTTATAATAACATGTGGAACCTTTTTAAATGGGCTTATTCACATAGGGGCTAAATCTTTCCCTGCTGGAAGAATGGGAGAAAGGCCTGCCAAAGGGCTTACAGAAGCTTTAGTAAAACACGGGTTTAATATTGGAAGGCTAAAAACAGGGACACCCCCAAGACTTTTATCAAAATCTATTGACTGGTCTTTAACCTCTGTTAGCGATGGAGATAAAAAACCAACTCCTTTTTCTCTATATACAAAAAGACCTTTTTCTGTAACACAAGAACCTTGTTATATTGTTAACACAAATCAAGATGTACACAGCGTTATCCACAAGAATATTAAAAAATCTGCTATGTTTTCTGGAAAAATAACTGGGGTTGGTCCAAGATATTGCCCAAGCATTGAAGATAAGGTTTTTAGGTTCTCCAACAACCCTTCTCATTTGCTTTTTTTAGAGCCTGAGTGGACGCGATCTAATCAAATATATTTAAATGGCTTTTCTACCTCTTTGCCTGAAAAAACCCAAAAAGAGGCCCTGCAACAAATAAAAGCTTTGAGAAACGTAAAGTTAATTAGGCCGGGATACGCCATCGAATATGATTACTCCCCGCCATATCAATTAAACTCTACTTTGATGTCAAAAAACATTTCTGGATTGTTTTTTGCAGGACAAATTAATGGAACCTCGGGATATGAGGAGGCTGCAGCCCAGGGGCTGGTGGCGGGGGCAAACGCGTTTTTACTTTTACATAAAAAGGTTTCTTTGGTTTTAAAAAGACAGGAATCTTATATTGGTGTAATGATAGACGATTTAATAACCTCCTCTTTAGATGAGCCTTATAGAATGTTCACCTCCCGTGCAGAACACCGGCTTTTTTTACGTTCTGATAATTGTTATTCTCGCCTTTTCCTTGTTGCAAAAAAACATGGTTTGTTAACCTCACACCAAAAAACTTGTTGTGAGAAGCTTTTGGCATCAGAAAAAACCATTTTACAATGGACACAAAAGAACAGCCTGGCCGTTAAAGAGAAAAAAATTCAATATTCTCAATATTTAAAGCGTCCTGATGTTTCAATTCTAGATTTAGTTCCCAAAAAAATTAAAATTCTTCCTTTTTATAAAGAGGCGTGTTTTAATATTGAGACCAACATTAAATATGAGGGATATATTGTTAATGAACTAGAAAGAATAAAGCTGGTCCAAAAATTTGAAAACCTAAAAATACCTAGAGGTTTTAATTACAATAAAATACAGGGGCTTTCCAATGAATCAAAGTCGCGCCTAACAAAGGTTTTGCCCGAAACCCTTGGGCAGGCATCAAGAATTTCTGGTATCAGGCCAACAGACATAACCTTGCTGGGCATCAATATTAGCAAACATGTTTCACGTGAAACATAGCTTATATGGCTTCTTTTCGCTCTTTTGTTGAAGATTTTAATAACAATAAAGTTGGTCAGGTTTCTGGTCTGTCTTTGGAGTTTTTGTTGTTTTTTCTCTTTTCTATAAACAAGCGTGTTTGTGTAGAGGTAGACAGGGGTGTGGTAGAAAATGTTTCTGTTTTATTACAAAATAACATTGGGGGTGATGTTGGGTGTTTTTTAAAGCCAAGAAATTTGTTAGCTGGTTTTGAAAATTTTTATAATACAATATCTAACCTGTCTATTCAATCTCTTTCTTCGGGCGGAAACATGCGCTTATGTTTTATTGAAGCCGGGCTTGATAAAACCCCTTTTATACCCATAAAAACATCTTCTGGGTTTAAGGTCAACAGGTCGTGTTCCTTTGAGGGTCTTTTGAAAAACCTTGAACTTTTAGATTTTAGGCCGGTTGTGTTGGGGCCCCCAAAGAGTGGTGAATATTATATTAATGGGGGGGTTGTAGATGTTGCCCTTTTTAACAAAGAGGGGCTTTATAGGATTAGCTTTTTAGATGAGTGTTGTCTTGTTTATCTTGTTGATTTAAAAACAAACAATATAATAAAACCTGTTGATTGTTTGTTGTTGTTTCCTGTTGCAAACAAGGGTTTTATTGCCCCTTGTGATTTTTTTCAAAGCGAGTGGGGGCGGTTTTCATATAAAAAAGATGTTCTTTTAAATAAAAAACGGGGTTCTTTTTTAAAAAAAAACATGGGCGCTCAAGTTGTTGATTATCAGTCTTTTATAAAAAAATATAGTGGTTTTAAAACACACCTTCTCCCTTTTAGTTCTGAGAGAGGCTTTGTTTTAAATTCTAATGTTTATATTCCTTCTTGGTTTAATAAAAACAAAAAAACGCCTAAAAAAGACGGCTTTAAGGTTTTAGATGGGCAAGAGTCTTTGGTTGTTGGGTCTGTATATGTTCATGAGGATTTTGGTTTATGTCAGTTTTTAGGGCTAGAGGTTAACGGGGGACAAGAGAGGGCTTGTTTAAGGTTTTTAGATGGAGTTGTTAAAATAGATATTCACTTTCTTTCAAGGCTTTCTTTTTTTTCTCATGATTCTGCTTGCAAATTAAATCATTTAAATCGTCCAGGTGTGTGGAAAAAAAGAAAAGAAAGGGCAAACAAAGAAGCGCAAGAATATGTTGGACACATTATAAGCTCTTACTCAGAAAGAGAGGGTGTTTTTTCTCCTCCTTTTAATACTAAAGACCCTATAATAAAAGATTTTGTACATAGTTTTAAACACAAAGATACCCAAGACCAATTTCTTTGTTGGGAGGATGTTTTAAAAGATTTGGGGAACAATAGACCTATGAACCGACTTGTCTGTGGAGATGTTGGGTTTGGAAAAACAGAAATTGCCCTAAGGGCATCTTTTGTTTCTGTTGTAAATAATCAACAGGTTGTTGTTTTGGCTCCAACCACAATTTTAGCTAACCAGCTTTTTCATTCTTTTGTAGGTCGGCTTGATAGTTTTGGGGTTTCTGTTGATATTTTGTCTAGTTTTTCATTAAAAAAGGAGGTTGTTATTGAGAAATTTATAGAGAAAAAAACAGATGTTCTTGTTGGCACCTCTTCTCTTTTATTTAACCCAATGGTTTTAAAACAATGTGGTTTGTTTATTGTGGACGAAGAGCATCGCTTTGGGGTTAAGGACAAAGAGCTTGTTTTGTCATTAAACCCCACAGTTAATTTTTTAAGCCTGTCTGCAACCCCTATACCAAGATCCTTGCAACTTTCTTTAAACAGTGTTCGTTCTCTTTCAACAATTCAAACACCGCCAATTGAAAGAAAACCAATTATAAGTTTTGTTCATTCTTTTGACATCTCTCTTGTTTGTCGGGCTATTTTAAAAGAAATAGATCGCGGTGGGCAGGTTTTTATTGTTGATAATTCTGTTGAAAACTTAAAAAAACTTGGTAAAAAAATAAACCAAAAACTCCCAATGGTCTCCCTGGGAGTTGTTTATAGTAAATTAAAAAAACAAATTTTGGTTAAAACCATGGAGTCTTTTGTTTTTGGAAAAACCCAGGTTTTATTAAGCACCTCTATTATAGAAAGTGGAATTGATATTGGGCTAGCAAACACCATTATTATAAACAATGCGCAGCTTTTTGGTTTATCTCAACTCTATCAACTAAGGGGGCGCGTTGGAAGGTCCCCAGTTCAGGCTTTTGCTTGGTTTTTAATACCACAAAAAAAGCAAACACCTCTGGGAG